>DATEUD010000025.1:0-6898 GCA_035283265.1 Nitrososphaera sp. | reverse complement strand
AAAGAAGATAAAGACACGGGTGAGCAAGAAAACAAGGTAATATATCTAACAGATGAAGACATTGAAGACCTCCTTAAGTAAAAAAGACGTGCTCAGCATCGGAGACCTGAGCGCGCGCGAAATCAATTCTATTTTGGCGCTGGCCAACAAGCTCAAGCGTGAGCAAAAGGGCGGCAAGGCCCGTCAGCTCTTGCGCGGAAAAACGCTTGGCATGATATTCCAAAAGCCCTCGACCCGCACAAGGGTCAGCTTCGAAGTCGGCATGTATCAATTAGGCGGAGACGCGGTATACCTGAGCGCAAGCGACATCCAGCTCTCCCGGGGCGAAACAATCGAGGATACCGCAAAGACCCTGTCGTTGTATCTCAACTGCATAATGGCGCGAGTCTACGACCACAAGGACGTCCAGACGCTCGCCGATCATGCTTCAATCCCTGTCATCAACGGCCTTTCAGACGCGTTCCACCCGTGCCAGATCCTTGCAGACCTTATGACGATACAGGAGCACAAGAAAAAGCTGAAGGGGCTGAGCCTAGCGTGGCTCGGCGACGGCAACAACGTCTGCAACGACCTCCTGCTTGGATGCGCCAAGACTGGCATCAGCATGACTGCCGCCTGCCCAAAGGGCTACGAGCCGCTTGAAGAGGTAGTGAGGCTTGCGAAAACAGACGGCAAGAAGACGGGCGCCGAGATTGCGGTAACGGAGGACCCGGCAGCCGGTGCAAAGGACGCAGACATTGTGGTAACGGACACTTTTGTGTCTATAGGAACGGAAGGCGAGCGCGCGACGAGGGAGGCGGCATTTCTGCCAAAGTACCAGGTCAGTTCTGACATCATGAAGCTTGCGAAAAAGGACGCGATATTCATGCACTGTCTGCCGGCAAAGCGCGGTATGGAAGTGACGGCAGGCGTGATCGACGGCAAGTCGTCAGTGGTGTGGACAGAGGCGGAAAACAGGCTGCACGCGCAAAAGGCGCTGCTCTGCCTCCTGATGAAGGCCGCCTAGTCGCCGCTTTTTGCCTGCGCCTTCCTACTCCTAATATACCACACGCCGATGCCGGCGACAATGCCGGCAACGACGATCATGCTAACAATTGTGAATGCCGACGACGCCTGATCAGAATACCCGCTCCAAGCCTCGCCAAGGTAATAGCCTACAAGCGTCAGCACGATGCACCACACAAGCGAGCCGGCAAACGTGTAGGCAACAAATTTGACAAAGTTCATGCGGCCGATGCCGGCCGGGATCGAAATTATCTCGCGTATGCCGGGGATCATCCGCGCCGTGAACACTGCGGCAGGCCCATACTTTGCAAACCACCTCTCGGCTTTTTCGATCTCTCGCTCGCTTACCATAATGCGCCTGCCAAACCGCACGATGATCGCGCGCCCGACTTTAATGGAGACAAAATAGATCAACACTGCCCCCGCTGTCGAGCCGAGCGCGCCCACCGTCGCCATGCCAATCGCGTTTTCAAGCCCGAGCCCCCTGCTCTGTGCAGTGAACCCCACGAGCGGAAAGACAACCTCGCTTGGGATTGGGGGAAATATCACCTCAAGAAATGCTGCCGCAAATACTGCCGGGTATCCGTACTCTACAATCAGGCCTGTTATGGCGTCCAGCACGCCGCCAAGAAACCCGGCGGACGCCAGCACG
Organism: Nitrososphaera sp.; assembly: GCA_035283265.1. Classification (GTDB taxonomy): domain Archaea; phylum Thermoproteota; class Nitrososphaeria; order Nitrososphaerales; family Nitrososphaeraceae; genus Nitrososphaera. The sequence continues at coordinate 5,241 of DATEUD010000025.1, read as the reverse complement.
ACAACAATGGCAGCGCGCATTGCTGTCTCCTATAGGTGCATGGCATATATTTTGTACATCCTCCCCCCTCTCCCCTGCGTGCTGGTCTGGTTATAAGCAGCCCTGACGCCCTTGCAGTGTTTGACTTGCAAGAACATATGTGTCAGGCTGGTTCCCGGCGGAGGCAGGATACAGAACCCGTACCAGCATGGGTTGAGATACTGCCGCAGGTGTGAAGTCTACCTCAATTGCAAAAATAGTCACTGCGCGTGTTGCGGGATGCACCTCAGATTTACACCTGTAGACCCGCGCTCGAAGGAAAAATTGCGACTTTCCAAAGGCGAATGAATGTTGCAAAAGCTGGCCTCGATCGACCTGCCGCTCCACACCGGCTACGCGCCGGCGTACCTTGTGCACAGGATGATCAGGCTGTCGCACGCGATGTCAAAGGTGATAATCGACGAGTACGGACAGATAGAATTCTTGAGGCGGCTGTCCGACCCGCTGTGGTTTCAGGCGTTTGGCTGCGTCCTTGGCTTTGACTGGCACTCGTCCGGCGTCACCACCGTCGTCGCCGGCGTGCTGAAACAGGCGCTCAAGCCAGACGTCCACGGCATATCCATGGCAGGCGGCAAGGGCAAGAAATCGACATCTGCCAAAGTAGACATCCCGCTGCTTGCAGAAAACTTTGGGCTGTCATCTGCAAAAATAGACTCGCTCCTGTATGCAAGCAGGATGGCCGCAAAGGTAGACAGCGCGGCTGTGCAAGATGGATATTCATTATACCACCACGTGATACTCTTTGACGAGCGGGGCAGCTGGGCGGTGGTCCAGCAGGGAATGAACGCCGCGAGCAAGATGGCCCGCCGCTACCACTGGCTTTCTAGCGATGTCCAGAATTTCGTATGCGAGCCCCACGCCGGCATAATCAGCGACAGGAAAAGCGCGGGCGCACTTGACATGACGGCCGCGCTGTCGCAGGAAAACCAGAAAGTGTGCATCGACCTTGTAAAGGGCGACACGAACAACCTGAAATCGTCAGTCTATAGGCTGACCGCAAAGGACACACTTGACCGGTGGCTTGGCAATGAAACGATTGACGCATCAGGCTATGAAATGCCAAGGAGGCTGGACTGGGATCTCTTGAAGCGATTGTACGACGTCCAGCCGAAGAACTACGAAGAGCTGCTCTCAATTCCGGGAGTTGGCGGCGCAACCGTCAGAGCGCTGTCGCTCATTGCCGAGCTGATATACGGCGCCCGGGCTTCGTGGAGCGACCCCGTAAAGTACTCCTTTGCCCACGGCGGCAAAGACGGCGTCCCGTATCCCGTCGCGAGAAAGATCTATGACGAGTCGATCCGCTACCTTTACGGAGCCATTGAAGGTGCAGAAATAGAAAGGGAGGAGCGCACGGCCGCGATGAAAAAGCTCACAAAATTTTCAGAAAGGATGTTCCCGTTCCAGTGAAACTAAAATACCGCCGCCCCCAAAGATGTGAGATATGGCAAAGATCCTGGTCGGCAAGGCTTCTGAAATTGGCGAAGGCAAAATGACTCACGTGACTGCGGGCGGCAAGGAAATACTGGTCGCAAACGTCGGGGGTCAGTATTACGCGACCGGCAACATCTGCACCCACGCCGGCGCCGAGCTTCACGAAGGCGAATTGAACGGGAAGGAGCTGACATGCCCCTGGCACGGCTCCAGGTGGGACATCACCACCGGCAGAATGACATGGTTCCCGCAAAAGCTAAGGGAACTTGGCAACTACAAGGTGACGGTTGATAACGACACGTTGTATGTAGAGGTATGAGGTCGATAATCGCCAGTGTACAACTGAGGGCTAATCTTTTTTAGCCAACAGCTACTCGAAGAAACATGTTCCTAAAACCCTACCAAGAAGGGGCGCACGACCGAGCTCGTTTTAACACAAGACTGACATCTGCACCCACCGCGGCAAGCCCGCGGAGAAAGCGGATCAGTTTAGAATCCTAAAGTGGTTGTAAGGATTAACGCCATGTGACTTGCAACTTCTGCAAATATATCTTTGTTTGACGATTGCATTTGATTGAGCGATTTGACCGTTAAGTTGCATCAAGATGTTGCACGCTGGGCAGTTAATTCTTTTGGGTGTACTAGCATTGCTATTTTCTATTTCAATTAGTTGTCTAAGTATTGGCATGAGATTCGACTACCCATTCATCGTATTAATGCCTTGAGCTCGTTATCTTGCTAGAAGAGACTTTAGTGCTCATGTTCTTGTTCCAAAGATTGGCTTGGTAAGAAGATCAAAGTGACCCTCTTGGAGTCTGACTAACACTATTCTTTTATAGACGCTTTAGCTCCGACGCGTTAGATGTCTAACCGCCGTTTGTCCTTATTAGTAACTTTGCCGTCAATGATGATGCTCATCGGAAAGTCAGTGCTTGCTCCAACAGCCAACCAAGCTTTTGCTGCGACCTCTGTAGATTATCGTACCCATGTAAGTCTACAATGCTATACCTCAGGAATTGGTAAAGGAGAGTTTCAGTTATTAAAAAATGGAAAAGTGATCGGTAGTGCAAATCTCACATGTGGTGGATATCTTGGTAAATCCGATGCATACCCAACTACTGAAGGATAACCCCTTGAATGACGCCTGACATTGAAACTATATGATTCATCAGGAACCACCCTTCTAGCATCAAAATCTACAAGTGGGAAAGGATTTCCTGGCTCTTCGCTTTCCGGTAGCGTATTCAGGAATTTTGACTCGCCTGCAAGGTACTCCTATTAATCAGGGAAGAGTTGGCAGACCATGAAGGTTGTTACTTGACTCTTTCTAGTTCCTTTCTTAATTCATCTGCCCATTGTTCCATTTCCATTTCAGGTTTTGATTTCATGAAGCGAGCTGTCTTTTTTTGCATCGGACTTTCAGCCGCTCCAATTTACGCCTCAACTTCTCATCTGAAGTGTTATTGAGAAGCAACTGGATCTCAACGATCTTAGTACCGTCTATCAAGAATTGCTGATACTCTTCGGTGTATAATCTGATATAACGTTCCAAAATCTCGTCATATGATGGATGCTCATAACACTCGTCCTCACCAGCCATAAATAATCTTTGAATCAAGAACTGTACAAGCTTGATAGACTCGAGTATGCGTGACCTCCTGCCAGTTACTCTGCGACGCTTTAAGACTATCCGGTGAGTAGGCTCTTTTTTGCACGCTGCCTAGGTAAGTATGAGATTGTTCAAGACTCTAGGGGCATCTTGAATAAAATACCTTCCTTCAATGGTGTACTTTTTTAGTATCTCAAGCATCTTTTTAGCTCCAAGCCTGATTTCCAAAAATCATCGGTCTAGATCCCTGCAGACATCAGACCAGACTGCCCTCGTAACGTACTCGTCTAGGTCTTTTAGCTTTGGATACCCGCCAAAAGAATCAAGCAGTTCGGATATGGCATGCGTGCAGGGTCATGACGCCATTAGATGTAACGCCGGGCATAATAATTGGTACAGGCGCGGTCAAACTTTTACTTTTTATTATCGGACAGGAATCAAGCAGGTAGTTGAAACTGGACGATTTCCTCTCTTCACTGCCACAGTCCATAGTCACCGGAGAGGCTGTCTCGCTGCCTGACAGTGTGGTCAGGAAGATATTCAAGTTTGCAAAGCTGAAAAAGAGCGACGTATTCTGCCACCTCGGCTGCGGTGAGGGCAGCGCGGTCGCGATCGCGGCCAAGGAGTTTGGTGTGAAAAAGTCTATCGGGATCGAGTTCGACAAAGCAGCGGCTGCCAATGCACAAAAACAGATCGCCGGCATAAAGAACGCTGAAATAGTCAACGCCGACATCAGAAAGGCCGACATTTCCGACGCGACAATCCTGCTCTTCTGGTTCAACGATCCGGAAATTGTCGACGCAATGGCGAAGCGGTTCAAGAAGCTGAAAAACGGGGCCCGGGTGGTAACCATATGGGCGCCACTTGGCTTGACGCTGCCTGACAAGATAGACTTTCCGTTTTTCGTGAGCAAAAAGCCGTTCAGGCGCGCAAGGTCGATACGGCAGCAGATAAAGGCGATCTACCATTCTGACTGCATCGACTTTACGGCCGCATGGCTTCTTGCAGAGCGGTACATCGACGCACTTGAAGTCGTGCCTGGCGAGTACCGACGTTTTGTCAACATGTTGCAAGGCATGGTGATATGGATAAACGCGTGGAACATGGGGGTCGCCTGCGAAAACGAAGTCCCGCCGCCGGTCCAGACGTACGTCGGGATACTGAAGACATTTTTTAGCATAGACCTGAGCGGCATGATAAAAGCACAAAAATAGTCTGCATGCCTATTACATTTGCCAGTGTTTGACCCCGAAATGACAGTCATGCAGGCGGCCTCGACACAGCCGGATAGCAGGATGATTGAAGCCCTGATGGGCGACGTCCTGCGGATGGTCCACGCCGAAGAGTCCGCCGTGCGCTTGGGCTTAGCGGAGCAGGCCTTTGGGTGGAACTTTTTCATCATTTCTGTCGACATGGCGGTGGCGAGGCAGCTCGCGCAGCTGCCTGAAAGTGGCATACTGGACGCCAAGAGTGGCTCGCTTGAGCAAAAGTCTATCAGCTGGCTCAACGGCCGGGCGAAAACAAAGGGCGTCGACGACAAGGTCCACTTTAACCTGCTGTCGGACTTGAAGTCGTCCCGCTGCGGATTATTTTAATAGCGCAGGCATGAATCTACGTCGGGGCCAATGGACGCCAGAGTAAAGAAGGCAGTTCTTGAGAAGGTAGACGAGACGCTGTCAAATGTTGACGAAATTTCAGAAATCAGGCAGAGTCTCGCACATATTCCTGTCGCGAACGAGAACGACTTTGCGTTTGGCATAGCCATTGGAAGGATATACAACTCGTTCCACTACCAGACGAGGCGCGCCCTCAAGCGCAACGCAACCGCGGACGAGTTTGCCGAGTTCCTCGGCATTCTGGCAAAAGAGGCCGCCGAAATAAGAAAGGCGCTAAGGCAGCAATAGCTGCGCCCGCCCACGTTCCCGACAGCTGGCCGCTAAAACCTTGCATGAGGAGATTATACGGAGCGTGATTAGGCTGAAAATCTTTTTAAGCTACCAGCTTTCACTGACACAAAGCTTGTCTCCTGATGTAGAAATGGTCCTTCTGACGCCCGCTGAAATCAACCGCTTTATTTCAACGCTAAAGTCCCGCTACGCCGGTTCTGTTGTCAAGAAAAAATCTATCCGATCCAGATCAACATAGTGAAAAGAAAGTAAATA
>DATEUD010000024.1:0-8175 GCA_035283265.1 Nitrososphaera sp. | reverse complement strand
GTCACCACCTTTGACGCATGGCAGGTGCACGACGAAATAGGCGCTGTAGCTGATCATTTGCAGAGGACAACCGCCGGCAAAAAGATCTATATTTCGTTTGACATTGACGTTTACGACCTACCCTACGTACCCTGCACCGGGACGCCGGAGCCTTTCGGCCTCGATCCCTTCCAGATGATCAAGCTGGTCAGGGCGATAAGCCCGTCAGCCCGCCTCATCGGCATGGACATGGTCGAAGTTGGCCTGAGAAACGGCGACTACAGGGAAGGCGCGCTCGCCACCCAGACATTGTATAGAATATTGTCCCGCAAGTACGCTAGACCATGATCTGAGGCCTTGTCGACAGGTGTGTTGGGAGGTTCAGTGGAAGGTAGGGTTTATCCTTTACCTGAGCCTTCACTTCATTCATCAGCTCTTCCAGTGTGATTTCGCGCTGCTTGCCCTCGCTCCTGTCACGCACCACAAGCTTTGCCGCATTGATCTCCTTGTCGCCAATGACTACGGTATAGCGTATCCACTCTGTTTCTGACTCACGTATCTTCTTGCCCACGGTTTCGTCCCTGTCGTCAACGTCGGCCCGGATCTGGTTCGCTGAAAGTTCTGACAATATTTTTTCGCAGTATTCCGTGTGCTCCTTGCCCACAGGTATGACGCGGATCTGCGTGTGTGACAGCCAGAGCGGGAATGAGGGGACGCCACCGGTCTTGGACACCTTGGCCGACTTTTCGAGCAGCGCATAGATAACTCGCTCGATCGCGCCGGAAGGGGAATTGTGAAGTATTATCGGGTTCTTTTTGCTGCCGTCCTCTTCGACAAACTCGATGTTGTAGCGCAGGCCGTTCTCCACGTCTATCTGGTCGGTTGAAAGCGCGGACGCCTTGCCCAGGCCATCAACATAGTTAAACTCCCACTTTAATGTAAAGTAAAAGAAACGTTCCTTCCACATCTCGACCATCACCGGCTTGCCTAACCTGTTGATAAGCTCGGTGATGAACTCCTTGTTCTCATTGTAAAACTCCTCGGTAAACCGGATTGCCATTTCTACGTCTTCGGTTGGCAGACCCAATTGTTCAAGGACGCTTATTGAAAGCTCAAAGCGCTTGCGGAACTCCTGTTTTGCCTGCTCCAGGTTCCTACACAGCGCGTGGCAGTCGGGCATCGTAAACGCCCGCAGCCTGCGCAGGCCTACCAGTTCGCCGCTCTTTTCGCGCCGAAACGAATAGCGCGTCAGCTCGTACAGCTTCACCGGCAGGTGTTTGTAAGAGATGTTGAAGTCCTTGGCCATCAGGAACTGGCCAAAACATGCTGCAAAGCGCAGGAACAGCTGCTTGTTGTCCGACACGATGTTATACTGCCTTGCCGGGAACCTGTTGAAGTAGCTCTCCATCGATGGGTGCTTGCTGTCGTACATTATCGGTGTCTCAACTTCGATGCCACCGTATTCCATCACCCTTCTTGTGACGTACTGCTCAATGAGCGACTTCATCAGTCTGCCTTTTGGGTAGAAGCGCATGTTCCCGGCATCGGACGCCGGCTCATAGTCGGCTATTCCCAATTTCTTCATCAGCCTGACGTGGGCCGGCTGCTCGTCCACCCCCCTTTTCTTGGCCATTTCATAATTCGCCAGCACCTGTAGGTTTTGGTCCTGTTCCTTGAACTTGTATTCATTGACAGGCGTCATTGCGCCGCCCGGCTGCAGGATGTACCAGAACGACTGCAATTTTTCTTCTGCCTTGAGAGCGGATGACTCTTTTTCGCCGTGCGAATGCCCGGCGTGCTCGTGATCTGCCTGCTTGCTTATCTCCTTGGCGTTTTCTGCAAGCGGGTGGCCTTTCACCTTGATGTTGAACGACTTTGTCCACCCAAAAGGCGCGCGGTAGACTTCATCAATTGATCCTTTTGCAAAACTTTCAACTGATTTTATTATGCCTGCTGCAACAGATGGCGGCGCAAGGTCTGAGCTAAGATGAGCGTAAGGGTAAACCAAGAGCCGGCTGCTCTTGACCGTGTCAAGGTACTTTTTTATTTCGTCGACTGCCGCCTTGGCGACACTTTCGTCGTCCCCGTTTTCCACCGCGACAAAAACCACCACCAGATCTTCGAGTTTTACTTTTGACTTGGACCCAATGTCTTCCGCGTCCCTGATCTCTTTTTCAATCGGCTCGTATTCGATAAAATCTGAATGGAGCTGCAGCAGTCGCATATCCTATCCCAATCACGCACTTAATTTAAGCCCATCTGGCCCTCTCATTCTCTCTGTCTTCCTTGGTGAGTTTTTTCCATTCCTTGTAGTGATCCCTGCAAAGGTAAACGCGCTTGGTGCCGCCCAAGCCCAAGTCCGGGGCCATACCTGCCTTGATTCCGCTCATCGAGCGCTCGGCCTGATTCGCGCATCCGCCGACGCTGCAGTTTACGCCCTTGTCAATCCGGCCCATTCTGGCATGAGATTTATTTCCTAGCTATAAAAAGCTGACTGGGTTAGCTTTTTACCCAAGGTCACCCCAATTATCGACGGTTGCCATACAGCGATCCGCTATGCAACAAGTGCCTTCACCCGCAAAACCTGCACACGCAGGTAGTGTCAAAGCTGCCTAACGGCGGCGAGATAAGGCGGTGCACCGTGGCGATTTGCTCCTGCATATTGACCGTCGGGCAAGAGGCAGGCAAGCAAAATGCAGCTCAGGCCCATTAGTTGGCAAAATTTATAACGATCCTTCAGTCGGTTTAATCCTAGATGCATGTCCGAAGACGACGGGTTTGAGGAAGAATTCGACGACGAGGACGAAGATGAGTTCGGGGACGAAGATGAGGGCGGCGAGTAGCTAGACCCTCAGGCCAAAGGTCTCGGCAAAGCCCTTGAACTCGCTGTACGCCTTCAGGAACTCGATCCCTTTTTCGCTTATCCTGTATTTTGCAGAATCTTCATACAATAACCCAGACTGCGTAAGCGTCGGCACTATCGAACTGAGCCTCTGGTGGGGCACGTTGGCCTTGCGTATCAGGTGCGTGACGGTCGCGCCGCTTTCGTACCCTTCGTAGCTGTACTGCTTTGCGGTGTACAGAATGTCCGCTATTATACTTACGTGAGTTCTATAACCCGCTGCCAATCTGCGAATTCATCCTCCCAAGGCCACTTGCCAGCCCAAACTTTGAGAACGGGACAAACATGAGCCCAAACCCAGCAACCTTTATCGACAGCGCGGCGACATAGAACGAGCCAGGATAGATAAAGTTGTACCAGGACATGAGTTCTCCTACAGCCAGCATACCCAGCCCCGAACCTATCATTAGGGTACTAGTTCTCCTGTTCTGCATGTACGATGCCATTGTTTCAATTGACACATATACTAATAGTATAAAAGAAATTGACCTTACGAGATGTTCTATTGAATTGCCCGGTATTACAAAACCTGTGACAGCCAGGGGTAAGAAGAGAAAGGACCTGGAAGGAGAAAAGTCAAAGCTCTTAAGGCTGTGAGAGAAGGCGATGAAAAAGTAGCCGATGGCCTGCGTCGCCAGCCCGGCAGTCGTCATGGCCTGTGAATAGCCTCCAGCAAAAAGTCCGCCGGCGATTAGGGCAAATCCGGTGGCTATCGACACAAAGGCAAAGGTAAGGCGCAGGAGGTTTGGGCTTGCCACCGTGGTGTAGCCAGAATACGCGAACCGGCCGATAAAGGCCGAGATCCCAAGCCCCAGCAGGTTCATTGGCAGCTCAAACAGAACCTCCACCAACAGGATTGTGGAGAGTTTTCCAATTTTTAACTCTATTTGTAGTCTGAAAGGATGTCGCGGTAGCGAGCGTCCTTGTAGGCGATGTATTTGACGTATTCGCCGTAGGTCATGTCAAACGAGCAGTTTGAGCACTTTACAAAGGAAAAGTCGTCTGCCAGCTCAGCAATACCCTTACAGTCGGGACAGTGGACCTTCACATCCAAAGTTGCCCCTAGAAAGTATAATAAGGTTGTCCAAATTCTGGCGACATCTGGAAATAGGTTCATAAACCAAGAGGTTGCTATATAATACATGGACAGCACCCTCAGGCCGGTGTTGAAAAGGCAATTGCTGGTAATTGGCGCAAGCCTGGGGGCCGGACTAGTGTTTTCGTACTTTTTCGGCTTTTTCATCGGCCTTGCGGTCAACATCGCCGTGATGGTCGGTGTGATATTCTTCATTAGGAGAAAGCAGCTTGGGGCGCTCAGGTCGCTTGGCTTTGGCTATGAATCAGCTGGCGGAAGCACCAGGCTGAAATATGTCTGTCTGTCGTGCGGCGCAGAAGTCAAGGGCTCAAGGTGTGACAGCTGCGGCTCGAACATGAAAAAGCCACTATTCTAGGGGGCTCGCTGTTTGAAACCAGAGCCTTTTTGTCTTCCTTTCTTCGTTGATTATCATCGATGTGCCCGTAGCAGAAGCAAGCACTATCAGCGCGGCAAGCAGACTAAGGTCAAACTGCCCGTGCGGCTCGCCAGTCGACTGGCTGAAGGAAAATAGCACGGAATAGGCGTTGGCTGTCGCCAGAAAGAGCGGGGCGAGGATCGAGGCTTTCATACTTTCCAAGAGATTAGCATATATCAGTTCTGAAATGCTATTTTCATGACATATTGCGCATTTACAGATTTTTGATGCATTCTGCAACAATGCGTGGATTTTCACGACCTCAACAACTTATAATATCCAGCGCATACCAACACTGCAGATGAGCAAGACTTGTTTAAAATGCGGCAAGGCTATCGACGAGGTTGTTGACGACCCGGCGGCCGAGAAGTACCCGTCGTGCACAGCATGCTGGAAGGAATGGACCACTTATGCCGTGATGGTAATGAACGAGATGAGACTAGACATGTCGCTTCCTGATCACAGGAAGGCATTGCGCAAGTACGAGCGTGCATTCTTTGGGCTCGAGAAAGGCATTGGCGAGATCGAGAAAAAGCCGGACAATCCCGAAGGACACCACGGCCACCAGCACTGATCATTTCAGCCCGACGGCTTTCAGTGAGTCCTCCGGGACAAGCCTCAATAGTTTATTCCTGTTTGGGAACGAAAACAGCACTTCGTTAAGCGAGTCGGTGATGCGCTCCCGCTGCTTGTGGTCAAGCGACAAAAATGTTGACGTCAATGATTTAAAATCGAGCTTTTCAACCGAGCGTGGGCTTGCAAGGATTTGCCCGCAGTATGTCTGGAACATTGCCGACCTCTTTTCCGTGTCAAATTCTGACAATATTTCAAGCCACGTCCTGAAGAGCACCGACAATTTGCCTGGGTCTATCGTGGGCGCTGTAGACAAGGCCATGCTGATTGTTTCGCGTTTATCGTTGTCGCTCATCGAGTAGAATTCCTTGAGCCTATTTTGTAACATGGGCTTTCGCAAAAAGTCTGGTAGGTTTGCAAGTATCTGTATGATGTTGCCGGCGGCGTTGCTCACGCACATTACTACGCCGGCAGGGGAATTTATCTTGTGTTACAAGGATGGATTAAATAACCTCGCAATGCGACAGAACCCGTATGCCGTGCCTTGTGACAGTAGGCGGATTTTACGGGGACGAGGGGAAGGGGAAGATAATCGCGTATTTGTCGAAAAAAGACAATCCTGCAATTGCAGTCAGAGGCGGCGTGGGCCCGAACGCCGGTCACACATTCACCTTTGAAGGCAAGGAATACAAGGTGCGTATGCTGCCAAGCGCTGCGCTCAACCCGGCAACCAGGCTGCTGATTGGAGCTGGCGTACTTGTGAACCCGCAGGTGCTGCTAGAAGAAATTGCGATGTTCCAGGCCGACGACAGGACGTTCGTGGACGCCCAGTGCGGCGTGATCGAGCAGTCGCACATTGACCGCGACAAAGGCGAAGACTACCTCAAGAATAAGGTCGGCACCACTGGCACCGGAACCGGGCCGGCAAACGCGGACAGGGCGCTTCGGACGTTAAAGCTTGCCAGAGATATCCCCGAATTGTCGCTTTACGTTGAAGACGTTAGCAATTCCGTCAACTATGCCCTTGATAGTAACGAAAATGTGCTGGTCGAAGGCACGCAGGGCACGTATCTTTCGCTGTTCCATGGGGGCTACCCCTACGTCACTTCAAAGGACGTGACTGCGTCAGGCATATGCTCGGACATTGGCATAGGGCCGAAAAGAGTCGACGAAGTGCTCGTCGTGTTCAAGGCGTACGTTACACGCGTCGGCGGCGGGCCGCTCCAGAACGAGCTGAGCGAAGAGGAAGCGAAAAGGCGCGGCTGGCTTGAATTTGGTAGTGTCACCGGCCGGCAGAGGAGAGCGTCTCCCTTTGACATGGACCTTGCCAAAAAGGCTATCAGGATCAACAGCGGGACACAGCTGGCTGTTACCAAGATGGACGTGCTGTACCCGCAGAGCGCTGGTGTGAGAGAATATGTAAAGCTGCCGGCCGGGGCAAAGAAATTCATCGAGAACATCGAAGGCGAAACCGGTCTGAAGGTGACCCTGATAGGGACGGGGCCGGAAGTCTACGACTTGGTCGACCGCCGGTCGTAGTCGGCGACAAGCGCTTTGACGACATCCCGAGAGGATCGCAGATCGTGGAGTAGTTTTTTCCTGTCTGACGACAGGTCAATCCGCGCAAGCATCGACCTTACTTCTTCAATGTTGATTGCCTTTTTGGCAGGCTTTTCCGGCGGGGCTTCTCCCTCAAGGTTGTGCCGCAGCTTTATGTCCATGATGGCGTATTCTAGCGCGATGTAGGCGCGCCAGAGCGATGCCCTGCCAGGGTCTCCTGCAACATTTGCCTTTGCCTGTCCCACAAGCTCGCCCAATCTGTCCAAATTGCGATGACTTTAATATCGCAGGTATTAACAATATTGCGATTTGCCGCTCAAAGCGCCGTGCTACATTGCGCTGGCGGGCCTGAAGGACTTTGGCAGGCTGGTATGCGCGCTGGAGCGGACACCTCTTCCAGCATTTTCGCTTCAATTTAATAAGCGTAACGTGCTGGCGGCCCAGACCGACATTATCAACGGAAGGCCGGTCATCTATTACGCGGACAACGATTCAAAGGACGGGCAGTACCTTGCCTACAGGGTAAGCAATGGCGTTGAAGAGGTGTTGCTCGCCAGCTCGGCTGATAACACGATGTACTTTTACTCGCCGATCCTCAGCGTGGAAAAGTTTCCCCGCTCGCTCGCAAGGTCGGCAAAGGTTAACAAGAAATCAGGCTACGCCGTCATAAAGCTGAAGGATTTGGCAAGCCTTGCCAAGGTTGCCGCCTACAAGACCATTTATGATGAGCCGCCGCTGCCACTGTTCCTGTTCAAGGAACGAGGAGGCAAAATAATCCTGGGCGCCACAATGAGCACAAACGACAATGAAACTACATCGTATTTTTACTACGTGACGCTAGACGAGGAGCCGGGCGAGCCGTTCATGCGCTACACCAGCCAGAGGGCCGAGCGGCCGGCGTTCACGGCAAGGCTTGAAGAGCACGGCTACGTCTACCTCAAGGTGATAAGGCTTGCAGCTGGTCACCCGCTGGTAAAGACCTATGACTAGGTCATTTCGTGAAAGAATCGCCAAGGCGGCTGCAGAAAAGAAAAGTCCAATAGTGCTGGCGCTTGACCCCTCAGCGAGCAAGCGTGGCCTGCCGCAATTTGCAGTAAAAACCATCCGCGCAGTTGAGCAGCACATTTGCGCCGTCAAGATGAATTTCCACCTTATCCTGCCCCTGTCGGCATCTGAAATATCGCGGATAAACACGCTCGTGCATTCGTGCGGCCTGCAGTCGATTGCAGACATCAAGCTGAACGACATTGAGAACACGAATGAAGTCGCGGTAGATCATTTGACAAGGATGGGCTTTGACGCCGTAATAGCAAACCCCTTTATCGGCAGGAGTGGCCTGGCGGCGCTTGTGCAAAAGGCGCACAAGTTGAACGCGGGCGTCATTGCGCTGGTCTATATGAGCCATCCCGGGGCAAAGGAGGGATTTGGCCTTGAGGTAGGCGGCCGCGGCCTGTATAGGGAGTTCCTAGAGAGGGCGGGCGACGCCGGCGCGGACGGCATAGTGGTTGGCGCGACCCAGCTTGACATCCTTAGGCAGATTTCAAGGCAGCTGCCGGTGTATTCGCCGGGTATTGGGGCGCAGGGCGGCGACGCGGCGCAGGCGCTCAGGAGCGGCGCCGACTATTTGATAATCGGTAGGTCGATAGTGGA
>DATEUD010000023.1:0-4283 GCA_035283265.1 Nitrososphaera sp. | reverse complement strand
CAGAATTTCCGACACATCCTGGTGCGCCATGACTATCATGCAGACAACTTTCTGGGCTTTGTCCAGCTTGGATGCATGATGATCTTGCTCAGGAGGTGTTTATGAGATGGCTTCTAGTCAGAAACCTTGGCATAGTCTTTTCTCCTTTCCTACGGCAACAGCTCAAGGAGCCGCTCATGAATTTCTTTATCCTTTCCTATTCTTGACTGCATATATTGCAACGACTTTTCAACGTTGTCTATATTCACCTTTGATGGAAAATCTTTGGGCATTATGTAGAACGTTCTTTTTCTACCAGCTTGAAAGTACAGCACCACTCGTCGGCCCCTCTTCTGCTCCTAATGTAAGTAAGGGAATAGCGCGCACAAACTCAGCTAACAGCTCCTCTTCTGTGGCTCGTAGATACTCTTTTTCTCTACCGGGTGCGGCTCTACCCATGAGTAATTCCTTTTTCGCCGGTTCGACACGAGCTTTAACGTAGGCATGGTTTACGTATTTCCTGATCCCATGAAATAGCATGACCTCTTTTCTCTCTGCCGCCTCTCCTACCGTCCTTATTCCGGCAGACCGTGTCAACCTAGTAAATAGCATGTCTAGCGCCGCTATGGTTATTGGTCCAGCACTACTCGCATTAAGCGAGTTGAATGAGTCTCGGATAAGAAGGCTATTTGGTGTTATCTTTTCGCCCGCTGTTCTCCTAGTCTCAATGTACATGTGTAGCGCCCGGCTCGCCTCCCATGTTAGGAATGTAATGTACTCTCCGTCATTTTCGTAAACCACGAGTTTGTAAATGTAGCTCTCAAACTTGCGTTCATCTCTGCCGTCGTAATAACTCGTTAACTTTGTGATGTTACCATATCTCAAGTCTGGAATTGCTCCTTTTCTGATCCCGCTCATTAGGATCAATAGGATCGTCCTTTTCCTAACGTCGGGTGTATGGTTCAGGGTCTTAACCAACTCATCCTTTTCGTAGTCCCGATCTTTGGTTTTGCCCTTATTCTTGGGGACTCTCGCCTTAAGCCATTTCCAATTAATGTGGGTTTCCGCCCTATTCTCTATGAAGAATTTTCGGATAGCGGAGATGCGCAAACTAATACTAGCTGTGGCCAGCCCGTTCTTATCAAGCTCCTTTATCCAAGAAACGATCTTGTTTTCTAAATCCCGCGGTTCCCACGTTAGCAGCTCGTTGCAAGCCTCCAACGTTTTCAGCCACTTTTTGAACTCATCGAAGCATATTTCGTAGTTTTTTCTCGTATAAGGGTTTATTAGTGAGTCGGCAAAAACGATATACGCATTGGAAACGCTAGCTCCTGATTTTGGTTTAGCCATTCTTCCTAATACGTTGCGTAATTATATTCACATTCTGCATGTAATAATGGACGCTATATTAAGTAGCGAGGAAAAGACAAGGAATGTCAGCTAACATTGACGAGACCGACGAAAAGATAATTCGCATCATGCAGGCAGATTCCCGCAAGGCATTCGTCGAGATTGCAAACGAGATCGGGCTGTCCGAGTCGGCTGTCCGGCGAAGGGTAAAGAATCTGGTAAACAGCGGGGCCATCAAGCGCTTTACAATCGAGCTCGGGGCAAGCGACAAGACGAGTGCGATAACGCTGATCTCTGTGGCTTCCACCGCGGACACGTCGGCTGTGTCTGGCAGGCTGATGAAGCTTGGCGGCGTCGAAGTGGTCTATGAAATAACCGGCCAATACGACATTGCAGCAATCATCGCGGCGCCGGCGATAGCAGAGATAAACAAGTGCATAGACGACATTCGCAAGATAGAAGGCGTGTCTGACACCAACACCGTCATAATATTGAAGACCATGCGCTAAACAGTAGTTCATATACTACTTGTTTTCTAAAATTACCTGATGTCCAGGCCGCAGGCAGACCCGGAGACCCGGAAATACAGGGATAAGTGCAGCAACATCCTCGCAATATCGCCGAGCATACGCTACGCCGGCATCATGAACAAGTTTGGTCGCACACTGGCCGGCGGTCTGCGCAAGGGAGTGGTGCCAATGCTAAAACAAGACGAGGCGAGGAACGAATACTTTATCGAGGCAACAAGGAACCGGCTCCGCAAGAACTTTGAAAAATCGATAGGATTGACAGAGTACACGTTCACCGAGAACGAGAAGGTCAAGATACTGACGATTGCAAGCGAGGAGCACTTTTACTATATCACCATGGACAAGGAGACGCCTGCAATCGAAGTGACCAAGATCATTGAAGCTGCAAGAAAGCTGGTCAGATAAATCATAGCTCTGGCTCTTTTCCCTTGAAGTGCTTGTAGATAGGCTCGATTATCCTATTTACATAGGCCGCGGTTGCGCTTTTCAGGTCCATCGGGTGTATCTTTTTCGCCACGAAATCGCGCTCGACTTCCTTGTAGCTCGAATAAGTCGTGCTGCCACCGTACTTCGCTGTCCGCTCTATCACAAACTCACCAAACTGGTGGAAGACGACGTAGCGCACAAGCTCCAGCACCGGGTTGCCCTCGGCCACGCCCACGGGGCAGAACGCCTTGGAAACCTTGTCCCTGATCGTCTTTTCGTCGTCGTGTATTAGTATCCCGCTTGAAGGCTTGCTCTTGCTCATCTTACTCGATATTTTCGAGTCTTCGGCCGCAGTTTCGTCGAGGCCCATACTTGCCGGCCCCGACAAGCCCGGCAGCAAATGATGATGAACGACCACCGGCATCTTCCACCCGAGCTTTGGGAATATCTCCCTAACCAGCATGTGGATCTTACGCTGATCCATGCCGGCGTGCACGATGTCAAGGTCGAGCGCCTTGATGTCGACTGACTGCATCGGCGGGTACAACAGCTGTGAGAGGTCGAGGTTCTTCTCTACCTCGCTCCTGCCCATGATCGTGAGCGACCGCATCGTCCTTGCAAGCGTCATGTGCTTGGAGAAGCGCACAAAGTCCTCCCAGTAATCTTCATGCTGCCTGTAAAGGTCGCTTCCAAGCACTGTGTTGACGCCGGGGCAAAAGAACCTGAACGCCTCCGCGTAGTACTGCGAGATCTTTTTTATCTTATTCCAGTCGCCGCCCAGCTTGTCGTTGATGTAGGTGTGCCAGTCCGCAAGGAAGACGGTCGTGTGGATGCCTGCCTTGATAAAGTCGTTTATCTTGAATCCCGTGAGTACAAGGCTGCCCAGGTGGAGAACGCCGGATATTTCCAGGCCAATGTAGTGCCTTGGGTGTGCCTTTTCTTCAAGCAGCGCCCGGAGTTCGTCCGCCGTCACCACCTCCTCGGTCGGCTCCTTCATTACAAGTGCAAGCCGCTCTTCAACATCCATTCTTGTATGAGAAATGCCGAGCCAACAGTTCTATAAACTTTGTACCGTGTTTCCCGAACAATCATCGCCCCTCTTTATATTGTATTTTAGGCGATAGTAAGTGTGATAAAGGAGTTCGCGCTGGCCGCGCCCTTGACACTAATCATTTTATTCCTGCCGGCATTTGCGCAGGAGCCGGATAATGCGAGGCAAGGCAATCCCATCTCAAGCTGAAAGCGACTGACGAAGAGGAGCCAGTGCTTGAGGAGATATTGGAAAAGAGCCTTTACACGGTACTGTTTAGGTGACCGCACGACACTTTGACCCCGCAGGGTGCAATACAGGTAGAGATAGAAGGTATTCGTTAACGCAAGCGCGCCAGACCCTACAGCAGAAAATATCCCGCAGACTGAGATCAACACCACTGGCGCAACTAGTCCGGGGGCAAGCGGCTTCACCGACCTGGGCATAATAGAGGGCATGCTCACGGTGGAAAACTACGACATTGCAATTTATGCCGATGACGGCAGGGAGCTCTGGGAGAAAGTTGGCCAGCCCGGCCACGGCGGCAGGGCGAGGCAGAGGATAGATTTTGAAGGCAACTACACCGGCCCTGTTACCATCTGTATAACAGATATCCGGCCCTGATGGGACATAGGCGAGACTGCGACGGCAAAAGATGTGACCGACTCGGTCACGTTTACCGCAACGGTGGTGCCGGAATTCCCGATCGTAGCAGCGCTCGTTGCAGCCGGTGTTACTGCCACAATAGCTACAGCGTGGCTAAAGTGGGCACGGGTTATGTAAGATTGGTCTGCAACTGATAAATTTCGTATGCCAAACTCTTGTGCACAGCGTGCCCTAGTTGGCAAAAGCGCCGCAGGCGCAGCGCACAGACCCGGACAGCGTAAAATTGGAAACAAAAGCAGAGCCGGAAGTACCCGGCGGAGCAAGGACGGCAGAGGGCGCCTAGGCCTACCCTATTTTTATCA
>DATEUD010000022.1:0-5048 GCA_035283265.1 Nitrososphaera sp. | reverse complement strand
AGATGCATTTCTTCAATCCATTTCTTTGGCAGCGACAAAACATACGTCGACCTACCAGTGAACTGAACCTTGCGGACTTCTTTATTATCCGACCCTGTTCTCACGTGTTTGCAGAGTAAAGCTGTGAATAAACGATTTACGAGAATAGACTATATGTCACTATATATTTACACGTGTTCTATATAGCTCTAGCGCCGGGGGCTTGAGGTGGCGGTGACGATATAATGCACTGAATCGCCTATGTAGCACGCATGGTCCGCTATGCGCTCCAGGTACCGCAGTATTAGCAAAGTCGAAAGGTAGCAGCGCGGGTCCTTGAGCATGTCGTTTGTGCCTTTTTTTGTCGTGGGCGTGATCACTTCGCGCAGGTATTTTCGGTAAAGGGCGTCGACTGTGTCGTCCATTTCGTACAGCTTTTCAGCCGCGTTCTTGTCTTTTGACTGCAGCGCCTTTATGCTCAGGTGGATCATTTCTCTTGCCGTGCCGGCCATTTCCATCACAGGAGTCTTATCACAGTGCGATATCGAGCCCATCGTCCCGATTGTATCCATGATGTCGTAGGCGTAGCGGCCAAACCTCGAAAAGCCGTAGGAAATTTCCATGCACGACCTGATAAAGCGCAGGTCTGTTGCAACAGGCTGGTAGCGCGCAATAAGCTCTATCGCCAGCTCGGTCGCTTCGTCCTGAAGCACCCTGAGCTGCTCGGACCACTCGAAAATTTGATCCTTTGAGCCCGTCCCCTTTTCATACGAGTCGATAGAGCCGTCGACAGAGCGGACAGAAAGGTTCGCCATGTCCATGACGATGTTGCTAATCCGCTTTAAGCCGAGGTCTAGAAGGCGGGTCAATTATGCAGCTCTAACCAAATTTCCCGGAAATATAGCGCTCGGTGAGCTCTTCCTGCGGATTTTCAAATATCTGCTTTGTCGGCCCGTACTCTATCATCTCGCCCAGATACATAAAGGCAGTATAATCAGACACGCGGGCCGCCTGCTGCATGTTGTGCGTCACTGTTATTATGGACAGCTCATTCTTCAGGTCGTTTATCAGCTCCTCTATCTTAGATGACGCTATCGGGTCAAGGGCAGATGTGGGCTCGTCCATCAGGAGCACTTCAGGCTGCATCGCAAGTGCCCTGGCTATACAAAGGCGCTGCTGCTGACCGCCAGAAAGGCTTATGCCAGGTTTATCGAGCTCATCTTTTACTTCATTCCATAGTGCTGCGCCCTTCAAGCTATCTTCGACGATCTCGTTTAGCAAACCTTTATCCCTAATACCATTAAACTTCAATCCAGAGGCTACGTTGTCATAAATGCTCATTGCGGGAAATGGATTTGGCTTCTGAAATACCATGCCTATGCGTCTCTTGATCATTACAGGATCTATCTTGCGGTCATAGATGTCTATGCCATCAAGATACACGTTCCCTCGTACTGATGCACCGGGAGTCATTTCGTTCATTCTATTCAAACAGCGGATAAGCGTTGTTTTTCCGCAACCAGAAGGACCGATAATTGCAGTAACGGTGTTGTCCTTTATGTCCATATTGATATTCTTGAGAGCCTGCTTTGACGAGAACCATGAATTCAGATTTCGTACAACAACCTTGTGGTCTGGATCAACAACAACAGGGGAAACCTCTATCTCACGATCAACATATTTCCCTGCAGACACAGCTGCCGGTGTCCTGCTCAGATAATTAATTATATCCTACATAGATCGCATAGCACAATATAGAACATCTACTCGTTTTTCGCTAGGTATTAGGGGAATACGTGCAACTATTACTATTACTATTACTGCGTGCCGTTGTCCTTGAGCTAACTGGTAGTCTCATTTGCATTTCGGCGCAGTACGCGTGAGATGTGTGAGAGCCTGAACCTCCTTTCGAGAACCAGGAACCTCAATGCTATACTCAGGGTCATGACCAATATTATCAGGATCAAGGCGGCACCCCACCCAAATGAATGAGCAGATGGATAAGGCTGCGTCGCCAGTCTCAAGATCCTGAGTGGCAGGGCATCGACCGGGCCAAGGAAGCTGTTGAAGAACAAGCTCGTTCCCAATATTGTAAGTATGAGCGGGGCCGTCTCTCCCGCTATTCTGGATATTGCAAGGACAATTCCCGTAAGGACGCCGTTCTTTGCGCTTCTTAGTGTAATAAACATCGTAATCTTCCATTTTGGAATCCCCAATGAATATCCGGCCTCGCGGATAGAGTTTGGAACCAGCTTGATTGTTTCTTCGGTCACCCCGACTACAATGGGAATCATTATTATCGACAATGCCACTGCGCCGGCCATGATGTTGAATGAGCCGATGGTTAGGACCAGCACTATGTATCCTACGATGCCGATTACAATTGACGGAAGGCCGGTCATGACATTGTTGAAAAATCTTACAAAATACGAGAATCTCCCGTTATTACCAAATTCTGACAGGTAGATTCCAGCGAGTACCCCAATGGGGACGCCTATAAGTGAAGCCAGCGCGACTATAAGTACCGTCCCTTGGATAGCAGGACCGACGCCTCCGGTTCCTTCTCCAATTGCTCCCTGGGGCTGCGTAAGGAATTCAGCGTTGATAGCTCCCGCGCCATTCTTAATTACTTCAAAGAGAATACTCCCCAGCGGAATTATTGCCGCAACTACGCAGGCTATTGTTACGCCAGTGATAATCTTGTCGGTAAGCAGTCGCCTTGATTCGTGCCTCTGCATCGCCTTCTGGATTTCGTCTCGATGTTTGTGTTTCATCCGGCTCATATTCTCTACTCGCGCGCTCCTGGATTTGTCTTTACCATTCTTGACACCAAGACTTGCGCTCCGATATTGATTGCAATTGTTAATAGGAATAGGATACCGCCAAGTGCAATTAGTGCAGAAGAGTGGAATGTAGTTGCCGCTTCGTTAAATTCATTGGCTATTACGCTTGAAAGCGTTTGGCTTGAGGAGAACAGGGTAGTAGGTATGGCCGCCAAGCCTGTGGTATTACCAATAATCATCATCACTACTATGGTTTCTCCCATCGCTCTACCCAGCCCCAGAATTGAAGCCCCCAACAACCCGGATTTTGCGTAAGGTATGACTACGGATCTTACAGTTTCCCACCTGGTAGCGCCCAAACTGTATGCTGCTTCTCTTTGGGAGCGAGGTACTGCTTTGATTATTTCTCTGGATATGGAAGAGATTATTGGAATGATCATTATCCCGAGAACTATCCCCGCTGTAAATACATCGAGACCAAATGGGGTCTTTGCAAAAAATGGTATTGCTCCCCCAAACGCCTCGTATAACGGCCTCTCGATGAAATCGCGGCTGATGTTCCTAAAAACAAACAGAGCCCACAAGCCGTAAATTATACTTGGAACGGCTGCGAGAATTTCTACTACAAAAGCTATCGGGGTGCCAATCCTCTTTGATGCGATTTCAGAGATGAATATGGCGATTCCTAGGCTTATGGGCACTCCTATGACCATTGCTATGCCCGAGCTGACCAGCGTCCCTATGACGTAGGGCAGCGCTCCGTAAGACTCTCTGCCCTCTACAGGGTTCCAATCAGTCTTGCCGAAGAAATTGAGACCCTCTATGGAAAAAGCTTCCGCTGAACCATCTGCTACTGAAAAAGCTACCAGGGCGAGCATGAAGAGGGTGTAACCGGCAGCACCAATTACGACCCACCGAAAGATCTTGTCGCCCTTTCTGCCGCTGCGGGCAAGAAGAGATGATATAGATTTTTTACCATCAACAGAATGTTCAGTCGTGATCCGTTGACACTCCTGTAAAGGGACAGATGTTGGTCGCTATTTTATTATTGTCAACAAAGAAGACATAGATGAAAATGAACTATATAGAAAAAAGTTTGGGGGACCAGCTTTAGGCTTGGTTGGATCCGGCCCTTATCCCCGTAGGTTGCTGCTCTTTACAATTCTAGTGTATGATATGACGCCGACGATCGATGCGGCCAGCACTTGTAATGCTATTATGTTGAATTCAGGGACTACTGTTGCACCGTGGATGTTTACTGAATCCGCACCATCAGACACTGTGAATCTGATCGTGGTGGACGAAGAGCCTTCAGACACCTCTTCGTAGTCGATGTCCTCGTTGCCTACCCTTACCATTGTAATGTCGTCAATCATGCTCTTTGGAAGCGTCAGCTCTATCTCGCCATTCCCTTCAAGCTCTACGGTTACATACTGCTCTGGAATGATGCTGACCGCAGTTGCTTCGGCGGTAGCCGACTTCCCTGTCACAGTATAGATGTTGCCATCGTGCGCGGCCGATACCGAGAATGGCTGCTCTTCCGGCCCTGGCGCTCCAGCTTCAAATACTTGCTGGCCGCTGTACGTTAGCATTTCCAGCGTTTTCATGTTGTGATTCACCACCCCGTCCGGCAGTGGAACATATTCCAACGGTGGCGCGAATTCTTGACCTTCTGTAATCGCCCAGTGGATAAAGTCTACCAATGCTTTTGCTCTTTCCATGCTGTTAATTGAGGGAAATGTGCTCAGTTCCTCGTAGACCAGCAGGTAAGAAAAGCTAGCTACTGGATAGGAATCTGCGCCTCCGGCGTTAGTCATGGTAATGGCGTGCCATGATGCGTCTCCCTTTGGCAAGCTTACAGATTCGGCTGAAACTGCATTCCTGACAGTTTCGAGCGAAGCATGGATAAAGTTGCCTTCCTTGTTCTGAACTTGAGCATGTGACATCGCTGTGGTTATTGCGTATGCTAGCTCGTTGTATCCTATTGCATTATTAGTCTCCCTAACAAGGAGGGCAACGCCTTCATTTCCAGAACCGCCAAGCCCGACAGGCCATGGCACAGCAGTGCCTTTGCCAATCTGCTGCTCCCATTCAGGACTCACCTTTGAGAGGTAGTCTGTCCAGACGTATGTAGTACCGGATCCATCGGACCTGTGGACAACTATGATGTCCTCGTTTGGAAGTGGTAGGTCCGAATTCAGGCTTTGAATTGCACGATCATTCCATTTTTTGATCTTGCCCAAGAATATGTCTGCAAGTACGAGCCCAGTAAGCTTTAGCTCTCCA
>DATEUD010000021.1:0-13565 GCA_035283265.1 Nitrososphaera sp. | reverse complement strand
CCGATCGCAAGCATGAAGGTGGCGAGCATTACCCGCGCCGAGTGGGGCAGGTTCTCTCCCCTGCCCATGACTTCCAGTGCGTGCTTTACGCACGGCGGGTAGTCCGTGACTGCCGCAGAGTGGTATTCATATCTAGGCAGTATCTTGGGTCTTAATACTTCAATTTTTATTCTTATAGCCTCTGGAAGTGTTGACAGCTGCATTGCTTTGACTCTTTCAAAGATTAACGCACTTAATTCATTTCTGATAAGTCGTACAGTTTCATCTGCGTCAAGATACACATATCCATGATTTACCAATCTGTTGATAAGTTTCCATTCTACTTCGTGAAAATGTGATGCTCGCCTTAGGTAATCAGTAACTTTTACCTTATACCGTCTCGTATCATTAGCATCAATGTCGACTTTAATACTAAACAACTCTTCGAAAATCTTGAATAACAAGAGACGCCTCTTCTGTTCATCTTTTTCTTTTCCAAGATCTGCGATCAGGTACTTTTCGGCTCGCATTGACTCGAATAAAGAATACTTTCGCAGAACAGGCTCAACTCCTATGTTCTTTATCATCATGAGTGTAACTAAGAAAGTTAGTATTTCTCTTTCGTAAATCTCTAAATTGTTATATATTTTTCCATTAATCTCAGTTTCAATTCTTTCTGCAGCTCTATCTATAATGTGTTTCATTTCTGGACGATCGAATTCACTAAAATCAAAATGTGTTTTCCTGATGTAATCTGATGCCTCATTTAAGAATGGGTATTTTGCTAAATCTGTAGACCCGATTCGTAGGGAAGAGGACGTCAAGGCTGCATCGCTTAGCCCTAACTACAATAAAAACGCCATTCCCAATAAGTTAAAGTACGCATTTGCCCGCATTACGAACAATGGACACCAGGGTGGGGTTCCACGTCTCTATCGCCGGCGGCATATCAAATTCTGTCGACAACGCAAAAAAGCTAGGGTGCACCGCGTTCCAGATATTCAGCAGAAACCCGCGGGGCTGGGCGGCCAAGCCGCTTGCGCCGGACGACGTGCACCTGTTCAAGAACAAATTGGTGGCAAGCGGCATTGAAAAAAATGCTGTAATAGTGCACATGCCCTACCTGCCAAACCTCTCCGGGCCCAATGGCGAATTTTATAATAAATCCATGGAAACGTTGGCGAGGGAGATGCAGAGGTGCGGCGCCCTTGGAATTCCGTACCTCGTGATTCACCTTGGGAGCCACATGGGCAAGGGGCGGGCCAGCGGCATAGCCCAGCTGGTAAAAGCGATTGAAGTTGCGCGCAGCAAGTCAGGGGGAAGGCCAGTAGTGCTCCTTGAGAATAACGCGGGGCATAATAACAGCATTGGCGGCAACTTTGAAGAGCTTCGACTGGTACTCGACAGGCTCGACGATCCGAAGGAGTTTGGAGTCTGCGTCGACACCTGCCACCTGTTTGCGTCAGGCTACGACCTCCGGAAAAAAGCCGACGTGGACAAGACGCTTGAAAAGTTTGACAATACAGTCGGGCTAAAAGAACTGAAATTCATTCACCTTAACGACTCGAAAGGTCCACTGGGTTCCAACCTCGACAGGCACGAGCACATCGGCCTTGGCATGATAGGAGCAGAAGGCCTGGCGGCGTTTCTCAACCACCGGGCGATCAGGGGCTTGCCAGTGATAATGGAGACCCCGATCGACGAGAAACGGGGAGACGAGCAGAACCTCATAGTCGTACTTGGTCTGGTAAAATAGCTACTTCAGCCTGTGGGACTCTAAGTTGGTAGCGCCCTTGTAATACGTCACGACTAGGATGTCACCCTCGCTGTAGGGACACTGTTGGATTTCTTTTGGCTGCGCGTCTGGCGGCTCTACGACGCACACGTTGCCTTGCTTTATCAAGACTGCCACCTCTCCAGTCACTGTCTGCCTCGTGAAAAGTTCTGTGAGGGGAAATCCTTGTATCATCTGTATGACCATGAACGCCCCAAAGAACGCGAGGCCAAAGAGTATCGCCAGCTTTTTTGTCGACATCCTCTCAAACTCTGAAGAGTCGGACGCGTAGCCCACGCTTTAACGCCGCAGGCACTTTTTAAAAACTTTGGTATTACCGGGATGACTCTACGGCGCTCTCGATCGCTTCTTCCTGCTCAAGCCACTCGTCGAAATAAGCCAGGAGAAGATGAGATGCAAGCTCCTCTTTCGTATGGTCTGTCTTGAGGTGGATCGGCATGTAGTCCGGAGTGAAAAATAGATTACAAATGTAACAGAACGGGTTCCGTTCGTGCTCTGTTAGCAAGATAGTTCACCTAGTTATTTCACTGTCAATATAAGAATATCGATATGTCCGCGTTTGGACATTCAATGGTTACTCGTTCTTGCAACCCGGCCAACGTCAGCGCGTAAACATGTACCTGCTTCATGGTCAGCAGGTTGGTAGTGATGTTCTGAGATGGAGACCTGGGAGTCTATAATAGCAGACTTGAGGCGGCTGGGAATTCAAGTAAACCAGATTCTCACGTACCACCCGACAGACCAGCAACTCAGGGACATGAGGGACGGCCTGCTGAGGTTGAACAAGTGGCCCAGCGTTCCCAGAAATTAATCGCGCATTTTGATAGGAGTAAATAAGTTATAAGTAGGCCAGCAAGAATGTCATGATACATATGGTCTTTGGCAGAGACATCAGGCTTTCAAGGATATTCAAGGACGGCAGGATGCTGTGCATACCAATGGACCACGGCATCAGCAACGGTCCTATCAGCGGACTAGAGGACATTAACGGCATGATCTACCAGTGCGCCTCTGCAGGCCTGACATGTGTCCTTGTCAACAAGGGGATAATCAAGACCATGCCAAGGCCGCCTGACATCGGGCTGATTGCACATTTGTCCGGTAGCACGTCGGTTGGGCCCGCGCCAAACAGGAAAATGCTGATGGGAAGCGTTGAAGAAGCGATCAGGCTCGGAGCCGACGCGGTGTCGCTGCACATCAATATTGGCGCAAAGGAAGAGCCAGAAATGTTGCAGAAACTGGGCATGATTGCAGACAAGTGCACAGAATGGAGCGTGCCATTAGTTGCAATGATGTACCCGCGCGGCGAGAACATAAAGAACCCGCACGACCCGGAGATTGTCGCGCACGCGGCAAGGGTTGGCGCGGAGGCGGGAGCAGATGTCGTAAAAGCGGTGTACACTGGAGACGTTGATTCGTTCAAAAGGGTGGTGAAGAGCTGTCCGGTCCCGATAGTGATCGCCGGAGGGCCGAAGGCCAGCACAAACAGGGAAATACTTGAAATGTGCGCCGGAGCAATGGCGGCCGGCGCAAAGGGCGTGACTTTTGGCCGCAACATTTTCCAGCACAAGAATCCGCCGGGGATAGTGCGGGCGCTGCGCAGGATAATAATTGACAATAAACCTGTAAAAGAGGCCTTGAAGGAACTTGACTGACGCAAAACCGAAGGAGCTGATAGTCAGGCCGACAGCGTCGAAAACCGCCCTGGCCGGCTTTATGTCGAAACTAAAAGAAAAAGGCATCACGATCCTCAACGCCGACCCAAAGGCTGCCAGGGGCTTCCGCACGATCTACGAGTCGGAGGACGCCGACATGGTCGTATGCAAGACGTTTGAGCAGCTAAAATCCCTGAGGTCGTCCGGCAAGAGCCTCGGCTACTTCAAGAAGGTGCTGAGTAACGCCGATGTCAACGAGATTGAAAGAGCATCGCAGGCCGGCGCAGAGTTTGTCATCGTAGACGCGACGGACTGGAAGATAATTCCGCTTGAGAACATTATTGCAAAATTGCACAGGTCAAAGACAAAGGTGTTCACACCGGTAAAAAGCTCGCGGGAAGTCGCAACAATGTTTGCCGTCCTGGAACTGGGAGTCGATGGCGTAATACTGTCTACAGACAGCGAGGAAGAAGTGGACAAGGCAAAGCAGCAGCTGTCGACCGCAAGGTTCCCGATCAAGCCTGCAAAAATAGTGGAGATCAAAGACGTCGGCACTGGCGAGCGCGTCTGCGTGGACACAGCCTCTATGATGGGGATGGGCGAAGGCATGCTTGTTGGGAGCAGGTCGAACTTTATGCTTCTAGTGCACAACGAGTCTGTGGGATCGTCATTTACGTCGCCCCGCCCGTTCCGGGTGAACGCCGGCGCGGTGTATTGCTACACGATAGCGCCTGACGGCAAGACTCGCTACCTCTCCGAAATCGAATCGGGGAGCGAGGTCTGGGTGGTGAGCAGGGAAGGCACGGCGAGGAGGGCAGTCGTCGGCAGGTCGAAAATAGAGACGCGCCCATTGAGGATGATACGCGCGGAAATAGACGGCGAAACCGGCACTGTTATCCTGCAGAACGCCGAGACGATACGGCTGATGACGAAGGACGGCAAGCTCCTATCCGTGACCGAAGTAAAGGTGGGAGACGAGGTGCTGGGGTACGCCAAGCCCGCTTCGGGTCGGCACTTTGGGATGGAAGTGGACGAATACATCGTAGAGAAATAGGACTAGTCTTCCCTGGCAAACGCCACGAATATCCTGTTCAGGCAGGTCGGGCAGCACGGCCGGCCGTTAAACTCGGCCATACTTCCAGTAGCAATCTTCAGCCCCTTGCATATGAAGCATGTCTTCTCTAACATTGCTGCAGCCGAGATGTATGTCACTCCGCGTTGTCATTTAATCACTATGATGTAAGAGAACTTACACGTTGATCATGCTGACTTTGCGGCCGCTACATTTTAGCTCGGAAAAGCGAGCTGGCGGTGTAGCGTCTTTTTAGCCTGTTGTTTATTACTTTAAAGTAAGCCGGATATGGACGAACTAGACGAGCAAGCCGACATCCAGTTATGCTTGCACAGGAAGAAATTGTAAACGAGATAGCCCTTGGAAACTGCAAGGACGTGCTGCAGAGGCTCCCGGCGAATTCTGTGCAGCTAACGATAACTTCGCCGCCGTACAGAAACGCTATTGATTACGAGATGCACGCGTCTGGCAGCGGCGGGTACTACAGGGGGAAGCTGAACCTCGACACCAGTGACTATTTGACCGACATGGCCGACATTTTCGGCGACAAAGTCTACAGGGTCACAAAGGAAGGCGGCTATTGTTGCATCGTAATTGCAAATGAAGTCGTCAACGGCACGATATTGCCGCTGCCGCACATGCTGCTTTCAAGACTTGTGCAGCCGTTTGGCAGGTGGCAGCTGCACGAGGAAATAATCTGGCACAAGGTTACCGGCGGTACAAACAGATATGGATCATTTGTGATAAACCCATACCCGAAATATTACCGGGCAAACATTATGCACGAATTCATTCTGATACTGCGCAAGGGTGACGTCAATTGCGGCCGCACGCAAAGGAAGAACGCACTGCCGGCGACGCATGAAGAATGGACAAAAGAGATAGCCAACTCTGTCTGGCACATCGCGCCCGTCCCACCCGGATACATCGCCCACCCGTGTCCGTACCCCGAAGAAATCCCGTACCGACTGATGAAGCTCTATTCCTATGAAAACGACGTGGTGCTGGACCCGTTCAACGGCAGCGGCCAAACCACAAAGGTGGCCCACCACTTTGGCCGCCGCTACTTCGGGATAGACCTCGTCAAAGACTACGTCAATCTTGCCAGATCGAGGATAGCGCGTGAGCCTCTCCACATACGCAACGAGGTGCTCATTGCCAGCTGGAAAAAGATACCCTCCCACTACAAGAAGCGCTAGTTGTTTTTATTGCAGTATGCCCCTGTTACTGCATGAGCGAAGACACGATCAGGTCAGAGCCTGTAAGTAGGCTCTTTCAGGGCAAGAACTTTGGATTTCTGGCAACGCTGATGGAGGACGGGTCGCCGCAGGTCACGCCGGTCTGGGTTGATTATGATGAAGGAAATATCATGATAAACACCGCCGAGGGAAGGGTAAAACAGCGGAACGTCACAAGGAACCCAAAGGTCGCTGTATCAGTAACTGACAGTACTAACCCCTATACCATGGTCACCGTAAGAGGGACGATAACCGAACAAACTAACCAAGGCGCAGACGAGCACATTGACAAGATGGCAAAGAAATACCTTGGAGTGGACAAGTACCCTTTTCGGGCACAAGGCGAAAAAAGGATACTCCTTAGAATGAAGCCGGAGCGCGTCTTTTACATGAGCCCGTAACTTGCATTAGAACAAAATCAACTTTTTGGGTGTATGGCCGAATTAGAACTATGATGAATATTCAGCAAAAAAGAGCAATGTAATACTACAAAGGAATATTATGAAAATGGAAGACAACCAGAGGCTCAAAAGTATGTTGGCCTTGACAGGTACCCAAACCGCACACCAACAGAAAAAAGAGTGATCTTGAAGATCAAGCCGGACAGTGTTCCACCAGAAGCCGCGCTGATCAGGACGGGCGAGTGTTGCGCTCCTTTAGCAGCCTGCCAAGCGCTTTCTGCCGGAGCGCTGTTTCGACGTACTGGTCATCGCAGCCCTTGCACACCGAGTAGATAGCAGCGCTGTCCTGGCTTGGCGTTATCACCTTTTCCCAGCGCAGACCGGAATTATTCTTTGAGCAAATGACACACCCCTTCTTGCCTTCAAGGGCGGAGCCGTCTGCGCCGGTGTACATCGCGTACATCACATAGCCTTCATCCGCAAGCGCCTTCCAGTCTTTTGAAAGCGACTCTACCATCTGCGGCTCAAAGCCAAGCGCCTGGATCCGCGCGGCATGTTCCTCCAGAGAAGGCATGATGCATGCTAAATGTGGCAGGGGTTAATAATCTGTGGGCAGGATTGTGAAAACCTCCCTTACACACACTGGTTTATCTACTGTTTTTGCGGATTTTTGCCCGATGGCTCCGCACACGAAAAAGGTTGTCATGATGCCTGTCATCTCGCTTGGCATGATAATGTTAGCGTACATCATCCCGTTGTTCGTTGTCCCGCTGGCCCTGGGAGTTTCGGAAGCTGCAAGCTGCACGGACTATGGCTGCGCAAACGCCATGTTCAGCGAGGGGGGATTTTCATCGGAAGGCGACTCGTCGGACTTTATGTGGACTCGTGAACAAGGGGCATGCAGGGCATGATGTGCATGATATGCCTCGACATGGGCGCCTCGGCCAACGCCTTTGCCGTCCAAATCACGCTTAATAAGGTGTGACTCCCAAAAGATAAGCATGTCAACGGCAGCTGCAGGTTCTAAATCCCCAAAACAGCACCGCTGCAGCCTCTGCGGAAGGGTCTTTGACTCGGCCGAACTGCTCGAGGCGCATAAGAGGATGGAGCACGGCAAGAACAGTTCGCCACCTGCCGGCGTGGGATAAAACAATTAGTCTTACTTGTATCATACAAGATAAAAATTGTCTAATACAGCTTTCCCAAGCGGGCTTTACAACCCCTTCTCTACTTGTGTATGATCGATATAATCTGTCTCGTCTATACTATTCTTGCTTTATGTCGTCTATGGCGAAAGCGTAATAATAAGCGATTATGTTATCTTTTATCTAATCTCCGGTTGTCGCGTTTGGTTGTTTATTTTTGGTTGTCAAGTTAGTTATGGTAACTGGCGGGAGATTCATCGTGGTAACTGGCGGGAGATCCACAACATTCTAAGGGGTGGAAGGGTTCAGTTAGCTAGCAAATGGCAAAGTTAGTTGCTGGATAAAAATGAAATCTTGATTATCTTCTTCAAACTGTCTGTGAAGACTTGGCGTTCCTACTCCATGCCGCTCCTTTGGTTGTAATAGACCATCCTTTCACTGTCTCTTCCATCCAGTGGTTATGCCTAAGAAATGATATCCACATGTCAACAAGCTGCCCGTCCCCCTCCAAGCGTCGTACTATTTCCTCTTTGCTTTGACCTATGACGAGGCATTCCATAACATACGCGGCTTGCTTTAAACCTGCAAGCTGTACAGGTTTAATCACAGTGGTCATTATACTATCTGATACTACTAGACAATTTGTGTACAAATATCATACGCCCTAAAGAGGGTCATGGTATGAATCTAAAGCCCAGTGTATTGATGACAGAATGGTCCAAAAGCTCATCTAATGAGCACATATATTGGTCTGGCGGAAATATGGTTGTGGGGCATCTGTCCATTAAGCGAGGGCTTAAAGTTTGTCAATGACAGAAGCTGGCACTGACTTTTTGATCCCTACAATCTTTACAATCTCGCTCCATACTACATCTCTGACATTAGGCATGCCTTTTACTTCTTCAAGCAGGTCTAGCAATTGAGAGTTATCCCTGATAATTACTTCTGCTCTCAAGTCAATAGTATGCTCTCCAATGCTTGTTCCAACATATACCACTTCATCACGTTCCAGCAGCTTTTCAGCTATCTTGACAGTGTTTCCTCCCCCCGTGTAAATTAACAAATCAACGCGTCTGAATCCTAAATCTTTCAGCTTTAGAGTGTACGTAAATCCAAGGAAATGCTTTTCTAGGAAATTCCGCCTTCTTTGCACAGTTGTCCTAGGAATCCCAAGTTTCGCTGCCAATGCATGGGAAGAAACCCTGCCGTTAGGTTGGAGTAGAATCTTTAGTAATTTCTTGTCAAGATTTGACAATTTTCTTACTGGCGGAGCTGTCGTCACCGGCTTTTTGTCCCCCACATCCGTTCACTAAAGACTTTCATACGACTTTCCACTATTTAAAATTAAGAGCTCAGGTTGTCAATCAACTTAGAGCCTATCCCAAAAAAATATTCTATTGAAGATATCGTAAGGTAAGTCATTGGCAGATGCTATATCTTATACGGTAATAATCGGTATTTGATGGTCATAACTGCCAAAATCTGACGGCGTCTTATTTTTGGGATGGGCTGTAAGTACAGAAGGCCTACAGAAACGGACCAAATGGAGCTCAAAAGGATACCTCACTAAAGGCGTATATTCAGGTTTTCGCTAGACAGTTTCTTGGAAGCTAAGCTCCTTAGGTTCTCTTCCATTTCCTTCAAATTCGATTTTGATGCCACTAGCTTCTGCTGGTGTATTACCATCTAATGCTTGCTCCTTCCTAACGTAGTTGTAGTATATCCGAATTGCTTACATCAATTCTGGCAAGTTAACGGAACACTGGTAATTCAAAAATAGTAGAACAAGGTATCAGAGTCGCTCATGGAAATCATAATAGAGCCTTGGAAGAAGCTTGTGATTCATGAGCTCACAGAGTATCAATTTGAGGACTTCTTGCAATTTATGGGAGCAACCGCTAGAGCTGCTGGCGGTGGGATCATCACGATGAATTGGGCAAATGGTGTTACATTTCAAATACTGTCCTTCCCTGAATCTGAAGTTATCGTGGAGGAATTCCTGAAGGGAATAATCCATTATTCTAATGTACTATTTGCGCTGAAAGAAAAATTCGAAAAACAGATTCGCAAGGAGTACGGAACCTTCATGATGGCAGATATGAGTGCTAACGAACATTTAGTACAGTTAAGTTCTGTGCTCAAAGAAAACTCAAAATTCAACAAATCATAGCAACGTACTAATTCTGATTAGCGATCCTCTAGTAATCGAAACCTTGACACCCTTGGATGTCGGTTTCGCGCTCGACACAAATTCATTACTTGCGTTCGAGTCCATTATCTGCACCACTGCTTCGGGTATGCTCGTCTTAAGTGATGGAGATTTGGAATGTGCTACACTTAGTTTGCTTCTGAACTGCCACATTCTATTCGATATTGTTCAATCCTAGGGACGTTTCCATCCCCTGCTAACTTTGGCGCGTAAGGTGGTAGCTTA
Organism: Nitrososphaera sp.; assembly: GCA_035283265.1. Lineage (GTDB taxonomy): Archaea > Thermoproteota > Nitrososphaeria > Nitrososphaerales > Nitrososphaeraceae > Nitrososphaera. The sequence continues at coordinate 3,846 of DATEUD010000021.1, read as the reverse complement.
AGGTGATGGCTGGCTGTCAGGTTAGGGAGTTGGACATTCTATAATTTTATCCGAAGTCTTATCCAAAGCGCACTTTCAGCTTTTCTATTTGAAGAAATCTCAAAATCGGGGATCATAATCGGGGTCGATCTCTTCAGTCTCTGTCTAGCTAAAATGATCCTTTCTATCATACGACTCCATCTATGATACACAAAGATCGATAAGCTCTGATGGAAAACTTTGTGTTAATTCCAAATGAAGTTTAACCTAGTGATAGAGTTAAGAATAGGTTACGCGATGATACAGTGTGATAAGATATGATTGTAAGCAATGCAATGAATTCTTTGAATCAGAAGATGAGGATATATTAGACAAATTAGTACAAGGTCACACACAAAGTACAGGACATCCCGACTTTACCGTATCGTCAGTTATCGAGTCCATGACATGACAATTCCTGGTCACAAAATAATTAATACGGATTAACTTTCAAGGAAGATCACTATCCAGATGAACTAGTCTCGTTTCGCGAGTGAAAGCAGTCCCACCCCTTTTTTTGATTTATTGGGAAGAGCTCTTTGGAAAAGGCGTTCTTGACGACATATGGGTCATCTAAAGTTTAGATTGTCTTAGCTCATTCCTCTTGCCATGTGAATTAGTAGACCGTGGTTGTATCCTCCTAAACGTTCTGAAGTCCCATTATTGATAGCGACTAATGCACCAGTAAGGTTAAATCAATGCAATACCACTAATAACGATGTCCAGCGTTCTACAGGTTGATGCAAACGTATTTCTTATCACTGAAACTACAAAACCGCAAGTAAAACAACAAAAAAGGCTATTCATCATATGTGACGATTGTTTTTGGGTCGCTTCTGCGCTAAGCGCGCGTTACTTTGACCCTGTTACTTGCCCGATTTGCGACAAGCCACTTTCTTCCCTACCAATTTCAAATGATGAGAGGTATAACTACAACTACACCAGAAACCGTGGCGTAGAACTTGATTTTTATTCAGACCGTTATCGCCGAAGGTAAAGCAGAATCTATTTGCAAAAAATAAGGAAGGTGGGAATTACGATGTGTGAATTTTGGATTTGACTTTCTGAACCATTTCTGGCGTCATGTCGCTTTCCTGCATACGGTGAACCTTGATGACATGCTGTGCCACGTCCTTCAGTAATTCTTCTTCTGTATTTCCCTTGGCTACATAATCACAGTCAAAACCAGCGTCTTTGCATGCTGCGCTTAACATCAGACACTTGACGTAAGACTATGATAAAAGGATTTTTGCAGATGGCGCTCCCAAGTCATAGGAAATGTCAATTTACGAATATTTGGTCAAAGGCGGCACTAGTCGTCAGCTGATTGCTTTTTATGGTGTCCATATCTACGGAATTGTGGGTTAGCTGTATTATTCTCTGATTAAAGATAGAAGTTATTTCGAAATTCCCGGCGTGAAAATTGACTGCTTGTGCTCAACATCTCTGATGATCCGCCTTGTCATAAATTAATATCACGCCTGGAATTTGGCATATAGCTCAACACTGCAACTCGTACGGTACCCATCTTGGTTCAAGGAGCATGTGCGAACCTAGAATAAAAGCCATTCTTGCCAGAATTATCCCAGCTCATCCCATGATCATTATAGCTATTTCTTGTAGACTTTGACACAACTGCGGCGAACCCTGGGGCGACAAGCATTGGTGCATTAGTGATAGTGCATTCTATGTCCTTGTTTGCACCAACAATTCCTTCGACGGTAATATCAATTGCAGAAGGGACATGTAGCGACCTTTTCCTGCCATTTACTTCAAATTTGATAGGAACAGACCGAATTCCAGCTACCTCACCAATAAATCCTGAAACAGCAGCAAAGAATCCGCCAGCCTTACCGGAGTATATCTTGAGAAGCGCATCTGCCTGGTCTTTATTTGCCTTTTCATCCAAGTATAAAGCAGCCTTCCACTTTGGACCTGTAAACATGTTGCCCGGTGTGTGAAAAACAGTGACTACATTTAGTCCATCCAAAGGTGAATCTTCAAAATATCCTTTTTGAATGTGCCATGCTACAACAACATTACATTCGCCTTGGTCAGGATTTCCCAGAAAGACGCATGGACAGACAGTATCACAGTTGCACGCTTCAAAATAGTCGCCTTCAATCTTCCACTGCTTCGCAGAGGACGTCAAATGGGACCTTCCTGGGGGAATACCATCATTACAGGTTAATCTCTATGGTATTAAAGATTCGCGTCCTTGTCGTGAAATCTGCTGGCTAGTCCCCTCATTGATATTCGGGTGCCCATCCTGGATCTCCGTATTTGTATCCCAAATATCACATGGCGGGATATCAGTACATTGTACAAAGATGGGCACCGAGAGATTTATTGTCGCATCGTTGGAGGTTCAGCATGCCTCCGAGCTAGCCAAAATATCCAATGCTTCTATCGCAATATACTGGCAACGAATAAGCTTGTAAAGCAGGAAGGAGGCGTCGTATTTCTTGATGATAGGGACTCAACTAAAGGAGCGTTTTGGAATTTTTCTTTGCTGATTGGCGTGTAGTTCGGAATGCCCTTTATCCTTATTTTTGTACCGCTCTACAGTCAATAGGAAATGGAGCACACGTATTCGTTTCAAAGGATTGGATTGGTGAGAGTGAAAGTCACTTTGAGAGCGTAAGACTACTAACCTTAATTCGCCTACCTGTCTCGAGAGCCTGTATTCAGAATGTATTTAGAATTAGTCGAGAACAGAGGTCAAAGGATGCGGTCGTGTCTAGGACATAATGTCTAGTAGCGAGGGCGGCAATGCTGGCAGACGTCTAGAGAGGCCCAAGCGAGAGCTCATACAATACAAATCATGCTCCTTTCTAATGACATCATACTCGACAAGATTGAGGTCGATGAAGAATTGAACGTTTGTCTTGTTTTTCTCAATACAAAGAATATCAGTGCAATTGAAATTCCGCCGTTAGAGGCAATACCAAGACAAGCGAATGCAGAGCTCCGAGCAGTAGTCGATAGCGCAAATGATCAATTATGTTTCATTTTTGTTTTGGATTGAATGTAAAATGGACTTTTTCAAGGAACGGATAGAGTGAAAATCGGCCTGCCAAAGAAGGGCAGACGAAGCAGGGCGATGAAGGAATTACGGTTTAAGTCGTTTTTGGGCTTTCGGTCTGGTCGTTGTAACACTATCTTTGACTGAAGCAAGATAAAAGGCTCATGGACAATTTGTCTAGCAGCTAACTCTATGTCAAAAGTGGACGTATGATGTTCGAGTATTCTAAACGGTAACGGTCGATCTTGCTTCTTCCTTGAACTTGTCGCCTTTTTCACTATATGCTAATTTGTAATCTTGAAACATCGATTGTTTGAGGTTATTCGCAAGGTCGCGGAGTTCTACTTCATCGTTCAGTTCAGTCTTTTTGTTTGGGTCTACGCCAAGGGATTTTAATTCATCATACAAATAGGCTTCTTTATCGATATGTTCCTTATCAAATACTTCTGACATAATCCCATTTCACAAGGTAAGGACGAAAGCAAGTGTTTTAAGCATTTGGGCTATATCTACTATAACTTGGGCGTCTACCCCTTTCTAACACGTGTTGTCATTTCCATGGGCAAAATCGCGCTGCCGTCTGTATCCCCCAAATATCACATGGGGCCGCTTGAATTTGAATCACGCTTGGACTCCCGAAAGAATTGCAGAAAATTTTGGGATGAGGGAGATATGAACAAATTGTGAAAAGCTAGCAATTGTGAATATTCCATGGGCTAACATCAGCCGTAGAATGTCTTGTCTATTGGTTTTGGCATGGCGTATGTAATGTTTTTCCTTATGGACTCGTACCAGTCCTCGAC
>DATEUD010000020.1:0-3173 GCA_035283265.1 Nitrososphaera sp. | reverse complement strand
TCAGGTCAAAAGTGCTGAGGAACGAGCTGGCCGGCTACATCACTTCGCTCTTGCGTAAGCAGGCGGCTCAGGAAAAAGCATCGATGGCAGCCGCTGCCGGAGAAACTGAAGAAGAGCAAGGGACAGAAGCAGCGGAAGAATGATAACGATAAGGCTGCTTGGCGGAGCTAAAAATGCAGTCGGCAAGCCCGCAGTCGATTTTAATAGGCCGAGCGCTTCTGTCGCGGAAATTCTGCAGTTTTTGACCGGCCTTTCGGCTGACCCGCGCCTCTTGCAACCAAACAACCTGATAGTCGCCGTGAACGGCGTCGACTCGGCTGCGCTTCAAGGACAGCAAACTTTGGCAAAGAGCGGCGACATTGTCACCATTGTTACGGTGGTCCACGGCGGGGCAAATTACACGCTGGATGGCAATTATGTATCGATCATTGGAGTAACCAAGATCGCAGAGGACGCAGGGAAACTCGTCGACAGGCTGCGTGCCCAGAACAAAGACGTGTCGATACAGGCGGTAAATGCGGGCGCGGTCTATGGCGCTGATAATCTGCTTGGAGTCCTTAGGGTGACGCTTGAAGCTGAAAAGAGAAAGATCATGCTTGCAAACAGGCGCGAAACAGAATTACTGTTAAGGCTTGCGTGCACCGGCCAGATCTCGAAGGCAATGAAGAGGGCAGGCCTGAAAAAGGGCGCAGCGGGCTGCTTTGTCGCCTTTTCAAAAGATAGCAAGGCGCTGGGCCAATTTGCAGAACAGGTAAAGAGCGAGTTTGAGACAGACGATTCTGTGCTGGATTCGAGCAAAGAGAAAAGGGTCCGGTTGGCCGGCCTGCTTGGCATAAATGCAAAGTTTGGCGACGGCGAATTCCTGCAGTACATTCTGGAAAAGGCTGCGATACTTGTAAAATGATCACTTGCGCTTTTCAACGACAGAGCTGAACATTTGATCCGGTTTAATCACCGACACACCCGTCTGGCCTCCAAGTATCTGGACAAGGACGACCCACCCGGGATTTTCAAGGTCGACCTTGCTTTCGATCTCGCCTGCGATTGCCTTTATCACTTCAATTGATTCGAGCGGGCTGTGCCTCTTCTCCACCGTTATCCTGAAGCTGTCCTTGTCGATCTTTGCCGCAAGCTCTTTTGCCGCATGCCTGATCATGTCAAGCTCGGTTGGAACAACGACCTCTATCGGCAAAACGCGCAGAATGTAACGCACCTGCCACGGCTCTGAAGCCACCAGCTCTTTCAACTCGTCGATAACGGCAAACGGGTCAAGCGCTGTCTGCGCAAGCAGGAGCCCTTTGACCTCGGTGATCTCTGCTTCGGCCTCCGGGTCGCCAAACATGTCAAGGAGGTCCAGAATTTCGTTCTGCGCCTCTTCCTCCCTGAACCTGGAGGTGGAAACTATGAGGTTAAACCCGCCCAAGGAGCTCCAGGACCTCTTTTGTTTTTATCGCCCCTTCGCGCAGTATCTTGGGCGTGCCAGTAATGTCGACTATAGTGGACTCGACTCCTCTTTCGACCGGTCCTCCATCCAGCAGCGCGTCATAGCCGTCCAGAGAAGAGGCCAGCACTTCCTGCGCGCTTTTCAGCGGCTTCTCACCTGACGAGTTTGCGCTCGTGCCCACAAGGTATTTGCAGCGCTTGAGAAGCGACAGGACGCATTCGTTTGCCGGGACGCGCACTGCCAGGCTGTTGCTGCCGGCGGTGACCCTGCGCGATATTTTTTGATCAACAATCGATGCGACTATCGTAAGTGCACCGGGCCAGTAGTTTTTTGCAAGGATCCTGCCGGCGTCGCCAAGCGACACTATTTTTTCTGCGTCTTCAATGCTGTACGCCAGAACGGGAAGAGGCTTTTTTTCGTCTCTGCCCTTTATCGCAAATATTCGCCCGACTGCCTGATCTCTGTACGGGTCGCAGCCTATGCCATAGATGGTGTCGGTCGGAAACACGACCACGCCGCCGCGCTTTACCACCGACGCGCACCTTGCCACGGCGTCGCCAGTGCACTTGAAAATCTGGATCCGCATTCTAGGCCAGCCTTACTATCGCGGCGACATCTTTGGCGGCGGCTTTTTTCAATTCGTCGCGGACTGCCTTTGAAACATGCTCTGGCGCGGTGAGGCTTGAAAAGTCCATCAGCTTTACCCCGTCAAGGATGTGCACCTGCGGGGCAAGGTCGTTGCCCTCAGCAGCGTGCTTTTTGAGGAGAGCTTCTATTTTGCCCGCCACCTGATCGGGCGAGCCATTGAAAATGGCGGCGTTGTCCACAGAAAGCCTAACGCGGCCGTACTTGTCAAGCACCAGCACAGGCTGCCTCTTTGATTTCAGGAACAGCTTTTTCTTGTTAACCTCGCACGCAAAGATGTGGTAGTTCTTCATGTCAAAGATGCGCTGCACGCCCTCGTTTATGCCAAAAAGCTCGCAGGCAAGCACGTGGGCCTCCTCATCGTTTATTTCCTGCGCATTGGCAGTTCCGATGTCCAATGACACATTACCCATAGCAGTCACGCGCAGTACCGACCGCTCACTGATGTATTCAGACTGGATGGTGATTGATTCAGGCAGCGCTCCGCGCTCGAGCGCCACCTTTTTCACCTGATCTGCAAGGTTGCTGATGTCTTCTGGCTTTGGGTTGATGATCGTCTTCTCTGCCTCTTCGTATATCATTGCAGCCGCGACGCCTATGGACGAAATGACTTCGGCGTGCTCGGCGATCTTCCACGGCAGCTGCAGTTTTTTTGCAACGGCCGGCACGAGCACGGACGCGCCGCCCCCGCCGCCAATGAACACGATGCGTTCTTTCTTCAGCTTGTATTCCTTTATCATGAGCTCGACTATTTCAAGCACTTTTTTTGCGGAAATGTCAAGGATCATCGCGGCCGCATGCTCCATAGTAGTGCCGAGCCTGCTCGCAAGTATTGAAAGCGCCATTTTCGCAGAAGCCTGGTTTGCCCTTGCGTAGTCGCCTTCGGGCACGATGCCCAGCGCGTTTGCCGCGCACGTATTTGTAATGGCAAAGCGCCTGCCGCCTGCAGACTCGATGGCAACGTAGTCTATAGGGTCACCCTCTTTTGGCATGAACGTGATTATCTGGCCGCCTTCCAGCTCTTCCGGCAACGCAAAGCACGAATAGGGCAGACCAGCGATGTGGGCAGACCTTGGACCCACGT
>DATEUD010000019.1:0-26910 GCA_035283265.1 Nitrososphaera sp. | reverse complement strand
ATAAACAACCAGCTCGAGAGCGTCAAGAAGCAGATAGACGAAGAGAGGATCCAGCTTGACGACAGGCGATCAAAGCTAAAGCAAGTAAACGAGGAAAAGGACGCAGAATACCCCAAGTTTATGGAGCTGCGGAACAGCCTGATTGAGGCAAAGAACCAGATGAGGAGCCTAGACGACAAGGTAAGTCCTGCTGCGGCAAAGTCGAGAAAGGAGCGGAGCGATATGCACAACCTCCAGAAGACGCTTGAGCAGATAGAGCGCGATATCCAGACAAAAAAGCTGTCCAAGGACGAAGAGCGCAAGCTAGTCGCCAAGTCAAAGGAAATCGCGACAAAGTTGCACGCGCTGAAAATGATGCACAAGAAAGAGGACAAGTACCGCACCATGTCTACAAAGTACGATCACCTAAAGGGCCAGGTTAATCAGATTTTCAAGCTAAAAGAGGAATACGGAAGTAACATTGGCAGGCTGAAGGAGAGCCTTGACATCCTTATAAACCAGAGAGAAAACCTGTACGAAGAGCGAAGGAGGGTCATCCACGTGGTAAGGGAGGCCGGCGCAAAGCTGGAAATGATAGAGACCCAGCTCAACGCAATCGCATTCAAAAAATCGCGCATGCAGGCCGCAGAATATCGGCACAAGAAGCAGAGGGAAGTGGACGACAGGCGCGTGGCAAGGCAAGAGGCAATGCAAGAGCGCGTAAAGAGAGACAAGGAGTACCAGGAAAGGTGGAACACTCTGAAGGAAGCCGCACTCAAAAAGATGTCGAGCGGCGAAAAGCTCACGTTTGACGAAATGAAGCTGATATTTGGCGACTCGGGCTCTGACTGAGATACATTTTTGTGCCCGGCAGATGTAACCGCTCCGGATGGCAGACAGGCTAGAATACGCCGGCAAGGTCTACGTCTACAGTAGCGGCATGCCGGCAGACCACGTCCAGCTGGCAAAGGAAAAGCTCGGCCAATACGGAGTGAACGTAGGCGACATTGAAGTTATCGAGGTGCCCGAGGGCGTGCCCGAAGGGTGCATAATGGTGACCTTATGGCCGCACTACCTATCGGTAGCAAAGGTCAAGCGGGTGCGGGAAGGCTCTATCTACGCGCCCCAACTCTTCAACATCCAGATGTGATCAAAAACATTAAATCTTCTGTACGCCAATTTTGTTGTGGATGCTGACATTCTTCTGCAAGCGCGAGCGCCACGGCGACTGCCCCGGCGAGTGGCCGGTGGGCGAGGCTTGCGGGCCGGATCACGACTGCTCGTTTGACATGAAGATGGTCAAGTGCCAGTGCACGTGCCACAAAGGAAAGTAACCTTTAATTGAGCTTGCAGGCAACTTTGTTCTCGGACAAAGGCAAATCAAATGTTAGGTTTCTCTTCATTTCTATCTCAGCTTGAAGGTTTGTTTGGGAACGAAGAGTTTGACATTTACAGCCCCATGATGTGGATCTACATAATCTCATTTGCAATAATACCGTTTTTCATGTTATATGCGCAAAAGTTCCAGTCGCGCGTCATTTTGGGGGAAATCTCAAAGTCGCTTGTGAAACTGAAAACGATGAAGGAGGGCGCTCGGAAGGAAGCGGTCGACTACGTCAAGACTGCGATCAGGACGTCGACATCAAGCGACCCGGCGGCCGGAGTCGACAGGTTCCTGGAATATTTCACGATAATGCCGGTGGACCTTGACCCGTCCGGCATAGTGCGCAAGTTGGACCACATCATGAGAACAAGGGACGAGCGGCTTCGCGCCGAGGTCAAAAAACTGTGCGCGGGCGCAAGCGACCACGAGGTTTCAAAGGTAGAGAACATACTTGAAGCGGCAACTGCCCTTAACATGATCTACAAGATCGTACGGCACTTTTACCTGATGGGCAAGCGCACCACCAGCATGTTCGTACTCGTGCAGCTCCAGATGGTCATGCCCCTGTTGCTTGAAGAAGCTGCAGCGCTGCAAAAGGCGATAGGCGCGTTCAAGCGCGGCCAGCCAATAGGCGACGGCATCGGCCCGATGGTCGTGGGCAAAATGATGCTTGGAAAGGAGAAGAAGCTCGCGGCAACGGAGACAGTCTACACCGAAGAGGAATACAAGGGCAGAAAGCTGTACCTACTCAAGGCCGAAGGCCCGGCAGGAACCGTGGGGAGACCCGGCGAAGCAATAACGCGGCTTGCAGGCGGCCTTGGCATTAAATTCGACGCAATAGTGATGATAGACGCAGCGCTAAAGCTGGAAGGCGAGCGGACCGGCGACGTTGCAGAGGGTATTGGCGCTGCCATCGGCGGCATCGGCGTCGAAAAGTACCAGATAGAGGACGTGGCTACCCGGCTGGACATACCTGTGTACGCAGTCATTGTCAAGCAGTCGGTGCAGGACGCGATCACTGTCATGCGAAAAGAGGTAGCCGACGCGTTTGAGAAGGTAACAAGCACAGTTTATTCTGTCATTGAAGAAAGGACGTCTGAAGGGCAGTCAGTCATGGTAATAGGCGTTGGAAACACGATGGGGGTCGGACAGTGATGCTGTTTGGCAAGAAAAAAGAGGTCAAGCCTGAAATATACTCAGAGAGCACGTGCCAATCATGCAGTGAAAAGGCAAGGCGCCAGTTTGAAGAAGGCGACTACGTGTACAGGTCGGGCGCGCAGTGCGAGAAGTGCTCGTCTTCAAACACGCTTGTCACCGCGATCTATGGCGAATATCCGCCAGATGACAAGCACTAGAGCGTGATGACGTTAACGCTTGATTCAGTCGGGATGAGCGTATGCTCTGCCTGAACGACTATCTTGCTGTGCCCTTCGACAAGTATCGGGTACGCGTGCACGTTTCTTTTCTTGGCTAGGATGTCGACTAGCCGGCGCAGGTCCTTTTCGTCGTACTCGTCGGTGAACCACCGCAGGGCAAACGGCAGCGTCCTGTACCTGCTCCAGATGACCTCCAAAAGGTCGTCTGCCTCCTTGTCCTTGACCGGCTTTCTCGACGTAATCCCAAAGATGTTTCTGGTCTTTCCCTCGTAGACCACTCCCTGACCGTCCTTTGTCGTGACAAAGGGCTCTATCGCGTACGCTTCGTTTGGGAGCAGCGTAAAGGAAGACCCAATCGTCCAGATGTTGGGTATAGACTTGCCCGCGTGAATCGTGTATTGCTTGAGCGAGTGGCCGCTCAGATTCTGGATCGGCCGGAAGCCAAACTTTGTTATCGTACCCTCTATGACCCTGCCTATGTCGCTTGCCTTTGTGTTGGCCCTTGCCATGCGCACGGCCTCGCCAAGCGCAGTTTCGGCGGCCCTGACAAGCACTTCGTACTTTGGCTCGTAGCACACTGTGACAGCCGTGTCCGCGATGTAGCCGTCGATATGCACCCCAATGTCTATCTTGAGCACGTCTCCTTCCTTGACAACAGTAGCGTCATCTGGCTCGGCAGTGTAATGAGCTGCTATCTCGTTAAGGCTGGTGTTGACAGGGAACGCCGGCTGACCGTTCATGCTGCGGATCTGCGCCTCGACTGACTCGCAAATCTCATAGAGCGTCGAGCCCACGTGGTACTTTTTGCGGGCGCTCTCCCTCACTTCAGATGCTATCTTGCCGGCCTGCAGATAGCATTCAAGATTCATTCTGTGGTTTTGTGCCCATGTTCATTATATAGAGATTAGGTCATGACGGTACGAGTAGGGATTTTAAGAGCATTTATGCAGTCATCCATAACTGAGACTTTACCATAATAAGCGATTATGTTAGCAGCGTGCTGCACAAAACTAGCTATTTCTTGCGCATATCATACGAAGTTCGCTGGCTCCTCTTAATTTCTAACAACTAATATCCTGTGTTATGCTAGCGTCATATGTGTTATGATAGGTGACGTATCCAGCGTCACATTGCCCAATTGAACCACTCGGTCCTTGCCAAATCAATACGACCCTCCAATCGTAATTCCCATTGGGCAATTCTATCGGATATCGTGTTCCGGTAACATTCACATTTTCTGTCTCGCCGGACCGCACATTATGGAATAGTACTGATACGGGTTGCGTTTCAAAGAACGCCGAGACTTTGCCAGAAACAGTGACGATCATGGGTGGTTCCGCAATTACCGTTGACTGCAAGTAGGTTGTTCCTGATATTCCTGCAATCGCCATACCTGCGATTATGCCAATACTAATTCCCACCTTTTTTGCCTTCAAACGTCCGTGTTTTGAGGTTGGAACCGGATCACTCATAGTCCATTGTCGAATCAGCATGAATAAGAGAATATTTGACCAGTTCCAACAGTGTTCATCATTTACTGGTTCTAAATGGCCTCTACTTCATAGTTGAATACCATGATGGCTAATTATGTAAGGGACAGAAGCAAGGGCGTGTTTTTTGGCAATTGGTCAGTAAATTCTCTTCTTATCAGTCTGTCACCGTGAACTGCAATTGGTACCAGACATTCTAGTCCCTACTTTGATCATGGCAGAGTCTATTGCACCAACTATCTTACTTTCGTAGCGCTGGGGTAGAAATTCCATTCTTAAACTCTAGTGGATCTCGACGGGGGAATTTGCTATGACATTTGTTGCAGTGTCTTCTTGACCTGGTCCTCATGGAATGCCCTTAGCGTCACGGTCCTTATCTCGTTGACCGAGAGTGAACCCAAAAGTATTGCCAATGCTCCATCATCGTTAGGCATGTCGATGATCTCAATCACGTCGTAGGGCCCCGCTGTCACATAGCCCGTCATAGTACCTCCAAGTTTAGCGACCTGGTTCTTGAATTCATTGCGAGTTGTGGTCCAAGCTGTCTTGAAATTCTGCCTCCCTTGTTCTGTGAGAGTTACAAGAAGTATGTACGTTACCATGCTTCTCAGGTTCTCGCCATTGTTATTAACCTTTGTTCGACTTTGATCATGGCGAGATGTCGGAGGAATTTTTTGGCTACTAGTCTTAGTATCCAATTTTACTGTCTCGTTAGGCATGTCAGGCCATCCGAAAATGAACCTAACATAATCACTACTTATGGTATTTGATGGCGCTTAGCATAGAGATTATTCGGCAGACTGGCTCTAAACTATTGTTCGGTATCATTTCCACTAATACAACCTCTACACCCGTAACAGGCAAGCAGAATTATTCGCTGGATACAGATGGACCAAATTCGCGGAAGCATAATGAAGCTGGTGGAGGAATGCAAGAGCGAGTTCAACATCGACAGGAAAATCGAGATGCTCTACGCCATAGACTCGATGCTTCCAAAGTCACAGAAGCAAAAGATGCCGTCGCTCATCACCAACGACTACGTCTACCACGCGCTATACGAGATAGAGGAAATGCGGCTGGTGGTCAAGCAGCTAGACGCGTTATGCCGGTCTGTGCTTTTCATTGTAATGTTCAAGATATTCTGGTTCTGTCGGAAAAGTGACGTTGCACTTGCTGCACATCACCTGCTCACTGTCGCTTTCTGGCATGGCTGCAAATTGCCTTGCCGCCAATATAACGATTTAACCACCAAAGCCGTTGTCGCCGTACACCTCTGTCAGGGCGTCAAGCTCGAATGTGGTAATTGGCAGCTGATCGTCCTCTTCCCAAAAGTCAAACTGGGGCGACATCAGGTACCCCTTCTCCGACTGGGTGTGCCCAAGCCCCAGCACGTGGCCAACTTCATGCACCGCAGAGTTCCTGAAGGCGTACGTGGGCAGGTCGATCTCTGTATCGCCGTCGCCGTGCAGCACGAGGGGAGAAAGGTAGACCCTTACGTCAAGATCGCCACCGCCCTCGTTAAACTTCACAGACGTGTATGCGCCAGTCGTGGCCGGGTAGCCGGGAAAATCCTTGTACGTGTCATAGATGTAGAACTTGACATCGCAAGATTCAAGCGCCGCCTCAGACCTGATGTAGCGGGCGGTAAAGCTCCATGCTTCTTGGTTGCCGGTGTATTCGCGCAGTGCCTGCCGCCACTTTTGCACGGCCAACTTTGTCCAGACATAGTATGAATTTTCAACGCCAGCTTCCTTGTATATGCATCCTTCGATGTCGTCCTGATTCCAGTTGTACCTTGCCATCGGGACTGAACTTTCAGTAAAGTTAGTCTGCTCTTCATAATATATTGCGGCCAGCGCCGGGGAGAAACTGGCGATAACAAGAAGCGCCGCTGCCAGTGCAAAAAGCGACAGTTCCCTGAACATTTAAGCGATTACTTTTTCGCCCTTGTCAAGCGTGGCGACGTTGAATGCCTGCTCTACTGCCGATACGAAAACCATGCCGTCGCCGTGCTCGCCGGTCGTTGTGGACTCGCTCACTGCTTGCACTACCTTTTCGGTCTGGTCGTCCGGGCCCACTATCTCAAACTTGACCCTTGGCAGGAGGTCATACTCGACTGGCTGGCCGCGACACTGCAGGTGAGGCTCGCTCTGCTTGCTCCAGCCAGACACCGTAGAAATCGTCATGCCGCCGTTTCCCATTTGTCCTAGCTTTTCCTTAACTACAGGCGTCCTTTCGGACCTGATGATGGCTTCTACTTTCTTCATCCGACCAACATTGCGCGTCATCGCCTTTAAATTGTTATTGTTTGGTTATTAAGAATGCTTTAAAACACCTGTTGTGGAGCTAGTGTGTATTTGAGCGACAGAAAATTCGTCCTGGATACCAGCATTATCATTGACGGCGAAATAACAAGGATGCTTGAAGCCGGCAGCATAGAGGAGGGGAGCGAGATCATCATCCCTCTGGCGGTTCTAGATGAGCTCCAGTCGCAGGCATCGACCAACAAGGAGCACGGCTTTGTGGGGCTGGAAGAAATAAAGAAAATGAGAGAACTCGCCTCCGCAAGAAAGATCGGGCTGAAATTCGTGGGCCAACGCCCTGACTTTGACGACATCAGGCTGGCAAAGCACGGCAGGATAGACGCGATAATCAAGGACGTCGCGATGCATGAATCGGCTACGCTCATCACAGCCGATTACGTGCAGGCGTTGGTAGCAGAGGCACAGGGCATTAAGGCAATGCACATAAGGGCGCCGACCAAGACGACCGACCTTGAATTTGAAAAATATTTTGACGAGACCACGATGAGCGTTCATTTGAAGGAGGGAACTATCCCGAGGGCAAAGAGGGGCAAGCCCGGCGACTTTCAGCTTGTTAAAATAAGCGAAGAAAAGAGCACGTATGCGCAGCTGACAAACATCATAAAGGAAGTGTCCGAAGCCAGCAGGGTTACGCAAGCAGGCTCTGTCGAAATAAGCAGGAGTGGCGCTACTGTTATCCAGTTCGGAAATTTCAGGATCGCGATAACAAGGCCGCCATTTTCTGACGGGCTTGAAGTGACGATTGTCAGGCCAATAGTCAGACTCGTGCTTGCAGATTACCACGCGAGCGAAAAACTAATGGAGCGACTGTCCGGCAAGGCGGAGGGGATCATTATCGCCGGGCCGCCGGGCTCTGGCAAGAGCACGCTTGCAAGCAGCCTCGCGCAGTTTTACGTCGAGCAGGGCAAGATAGTCAAGACGTTCGAGTCGCCTCGAGACCTCCAGGTGCCGGAAGAGGTCACGCAGTACGCCCCACTTGAAGGCAGCTTTGAAAAGGCGGTGGACATTCTGCTCATGGTCAGGCCGGATTACACAATATTTGACGAGGTTAGAAGGAGGCAGGACTTTGAAGTGTTTGCCGACATGAGGCTCGCCGGCGTCGGGATGGTTGGAGTCGTGCACGCAAGCAGCCCGATTGATGCCATCCAGCGCTTCATGGGCAGAGTTGAGCTGGGCATGATACCGCACATCCTTGACACGATAATTTTTGTCCGCGACGGCGACATCAAAAAAGTCTATGAGCTGAGCCTGACAGTCAAGGTCCCGACAGGCATGACCGAGGCCGACCTTGCAAGGCCGCTGGTCGAAGTGCGCGACTTTGAATCCGGCGCAATAGAGTACGAAATCTACACCTTTGGAGAAGAAAACGTCGTCGTGCCGGTGAGCAAGCTGGCAAAAGCTGGCCAGTCGGAAAGCGGCGTGCGCAAACTGGCGCAGTCCAAAATAATGGACATCGTGCGCAGGTTCGACCCGCATGCCGAAGTGAACGTCATTTCAGAAAACAAGGTGCAGGTGCGGGTCAGCAAGGAAGCCGCGCCACGGATTATAGGCAAGGGCGGCGCCACCGTTTCGGAGCTTGAAGAAATGCTGGGCGTCAAGATAGACATCGAGGCCAAGATTCCCACGCTTGGCAAAGAGATCGAGTTTGACATTAGCGAAAGCGGGTCAGCTGTCAATATCATGCTAGACGACGACGTCGTCGGCCGGACAATCGACGTGTATGTCGAAGACGAATACGTGCTGAGCAGCCAGGTGGGCAAGAAGGCGCGGGTGAAAATAGACAAGCGCAGCGATTCTGGAAGAAAGATAGTGAACGCGATAATCGCGGGTCAGGAGATCAAGGTATTCCTTAGCCGGCGTTAGGAAAGGCCGTCAAGTCCCTGGCTCTTGACAAGTCGAATAAACTCTTCAAGCTTTTTCAGAGTCTCCGGGTGCAGGTGGTGCTCGATGCCCTCTGCGTCGCGGTTGGCAGTGTCTTCGTCGACCCCTATCATCTTGAGAAACTCAGCCAGAACCCCGTGCCTGTCGTGGATGTTCTTTGCCACGGCCATGCCAGACTCTGTGAGGCTGATGCCCCTGTACTTTTCATAGTTGACGTGGCCACTCTCGTTCAACCGCTGCAGCATCTTGGTCACGCTTGGTGAGCTGACGTTGAGGTAGCTGGAAATGTCGACCGTGGTGGCGTAGCCTTTCTGGGCTATCAGCTCGTAAATGACCTCGAGGTAGTCTTCCATGCGGGTCGTCCTGCCCATCTTTTGCGCATTGTGGGCGTCACGGATCGACTCGAGGCGGTTCCCCGTTGGTTCGGTTCTGCCCTTTAATTTCCTCACCAATTGCAATAGCTCCACGGTTCATAGCAATAAACCCTGCGCGAATGAAACGTAGTGTAATGAACGCCAGCATTCAACTTCGCTACATGTCTGCAGAACTATCTTCTATGCGCCTGATCGAACTAGACTTATACGCACATAGTGCAATTTCAATATGATAAAATCTGTGCATATTCAAACATATCAACAGATAATTTTAGAATTTGATCAAACTTCGTCGCTTTATATAGCAAAACGACCCCCGTAGCGCAAAAACTTTAGCTCAAAATCGGCCTTGCTGGTTCTGAATTACGGACCGAAATCATGTCTAGAGAACTTTGAATCGATACTTTATTCCGCCCACTATTCTATCTTCGGTTCGAGAACTTTATTCCGCCCGTTATTCAGATTTAGACTCTACGTCGCTGCACGGCTCAACGTCGCTGCACGACTCGATGATTTTTCCGCCCGCTTCTAGCTTTATTCTTGTATCAGATTTAACTATCATTTCTAGATCACTGTCTATACCTGTAAACCTACAACCACTATCAGATATTCCAGACGGCACAACGTTGATTAGCGATGAAGACGTGATCTAATATGGTGCTTATTTTCACTTGCCGATATTGCGGGCGTGATAACAACGTTGAATATAATGCCTTCAAAAGGTCGATAAAAGTCCCTTGCAAATTTTGCAAATATCCGAACCCCCGCCCGGCGTCGGTGGCTTAAACCCAGCTATCTTAATATCTTTCTAGGGCGGGTTAATGTGTGTAAACATCTCAAATGTTTCATCGAACGAGTTCGATGTTTCACATTTTAGATACAACGACATTAGATGAATCTATTGTCGTTTGTCACGACTAGGCGACGAATAAATAAGACAATGACCATCGACGGCGCACAATGGTGTCAAACCATGTCTTCTGACAAGACAATGTCAACGCGAACAGTCGCTAAGGCGACGTCTTCTGAAAAGACAGACGCAAAATCAGACGCAAAAATCAATTCAAGTGAAACTAGGTTTCACATGGCCAACTTCAAGCCAGTTGCAGCACCGAGACGTAGAGCAGGACTAAGAGAAGATCAGATAAGCATAAGCAAGCACAGCATAAGCGTGCCTGTAAGCGTCGCAACCAAGTTAGGCGAGAAAGTCGCTATACTTTGGTCTGACGCAGACAAGGCTATAGCTGTACAAAAGAGCGCAGATGGCGGGTTTAAGCTCAAACAGATCGGTAAGAACAAGAACACAAGGTCGATCTATGCGAAGTCGTTGATAGAAGCCAAGAAGGTCAAGCAGGGCAGATACAGTACAAGCTTTGACGAGAGGAACCAAGTACTAATAGCCAAAGTAGCGTAGACTGCGGCTCAAGCTTTTTCTTTTTTTCTTAAACCGCCCGCCGCATCTAGACCTTTCTTGCCTTGAAGTGAAGAATAGGCATTTCTCTTGATGATGACTGTCGTTTGTCCCGCTTTCTTATATCAATAATCCCAGTCTCTCTTTTATAGCAGAGACTTATACCATGTGATGACATGAAGAGTCTTGTAACGTTCTCTATCATCGGAGCAGCAGCACTGGCCGCAGTACTGCTGCTGACAATAGCGCTTTCCCAACCACAAGCGTCGGCAACGATCGATGGAAACCACTTCGCGCTAGCTGGCGCCGACCACGCGTATCAAGTAGACATTGCTGGACCTTACAAGCCATTCGGACTGCCAGGACATTTCAAGCTGCTGGGTGACTTTACTCCCAATGCCATTGTGGCTGGCCACGTAGCACTGAGCAACATCAACTGCAAAGCAGATGGAACAAGCCCGTTTGTGCTGCTCTTGGCGAATGCACAGGTAGGAGCCGGAAATTCACAAGTGCAAATAGTATCTCTTAACTCCACAAACATGATCAATGATGTCTCGTCTGCAGGGTTCTTCTGCACATACCATGTCGACATTCATAGCCCTGGGGTGAATGCAACTGGCGGTATCTTCCCAATTACTGACCTGGCAATCGTGAATACGAATAAAGGAGCAACTGTAACACCACATCCGACTGCGTCAGCCACGATACATGTGCAAGACTGCGAATTCGGCGGTATTAGCGATACCATAGATAGTCTACCATTTTGTGGCTTCATAAGGACAGTAGAGACAGTATCTTAGCATCGCAGCCCACCTCTTTTCTTTTTTTGTAATCAAAACATCGTTCAGGCGATATCGAAAAGCGTAGCTTTGCATATAGTTAGGCCGACCTAATTTTTTCTTTGATTTAGGCGTGTTATTGACAGATAAAATCAGCTAGTAGCAATAAATATTAACACTGTTAAAAAATCTTACAGCGTGGACCTAGTAATATCAGCCCCCGAACTTCGCCGGATGCTCGGAAGCAGGAGCCTCCTCATCGTCGACACTAGGTCGTTCTCGAGCTACGCCGACTCGCACATACCCGGTGCAGTAAACATCGACCTCATGCAGTTCCACTGGATCGACACCTCAAAGCAGGGCATTGCACAGTTCAACAAGCAGACCAATCTCCTGCTCTCAAACATCGGGGTTTCAAAGAACAAGTTTGTAGTCTTTTACGATGATGTCTCTGGCATGTCTGCCGCAAGGGGCGTGTGGCTTTTGTTGTATTTTTCACATGACAATGTAGCCATGTTGGATGGCGGGCTGAACAGGTGGAAGGCAAAAGGCTTCAAGACAGAGACCCGGACCAATCCGTTTGTGCATTCCAATTTCACCGGCAGGCCTGACCCCAAGATTCTGGCAGATTTTTCGCGGATAAAGTCGGCGATAAGAAAGAAAAAGGCGTTCATCATCGACGCCCGCTCAAAGGAGGAGTACGACGGCTCGGCCTTCAGGGCGTCGCGCGCCGGCCACATTCCGACGGCTGTCAACATCGACTGGAACGACAATCTGGAGCAGGACGTTTTCAAGAGCCCTGACAAGCTGGGGCGGATGTACAAAATCCCAAAGGATGCCGGAGTGATAACGTACTGCCAGGGCGGCTACCGCGCCGCCAACAGCTTTGTCGTGCTCAGAATGCTCGGCTACAAGAACGCAAGGATGTACCTTGGCTCGTGGGGCGAGTGGGGCAACAGGCCGGACCTGCCAGTAGAAACGGCTAGCCGTAAATAAAATCCGAGCTCATCTTGAGCAGTTTCCTGTTTTTCAAAAAGTAACAGTTGGTCAGCTCACGCCTTTGCGCCAACTTCAATACCAGTAGTTGCACAAAGAACGTTGATTGCAGCAACAATCCAATGCCTGCACTTTTGAAATCAACGTGCATCGAGGAAAATCCTTCGCCGCCGAGCCTTTCAGCCAATTGCTTGCCGTCGCTTCCCATCACTATTATCTGGTCGCTCTTTTTGGCGCTGAACAGCGAAGAATGGCAAAATTCTTGAGCAGGATAGGGCACCGCCCTTGCGCCGAACACCTCATTGAACTTGAGAGCGCCGTATGTTGCAGCTGAATACAGTAGGCCATTGCCAAGGATCACAAAACTGCTTTTGCTGCCAATTTTACCTGCTGCCTGTTTTGCCTGATTTTCGACCTGCCTGTAGATCTTGCCCAAGTTTGCTGGGAGTCTTACCTTTGCGGCAAGCGAAATGCAGGCGAGCATGCTGTGCGTAAAGCTGATAGTTCCCGCGGTTATGACGCCTGCGCTTCTGTATTTCAGTTCAATAGTCTGATCGCATGCTCTAGCAAGCCTGCTTGCCGGCCTTGCGGTGATTGCGTTGGTGCGGGCTCCTTGCTTTTTGGCAACTCTGGCTGCAAGGATGTTGGCCTCTGTGTTGCCGGAAATTGAAACGACATATACATTGCGTCCATTCACCAATGATGGATTTTGGATTACATCGGTAGGATAGCAGCAAAGGGCGCGGCTGCCAGAAACATATTGCGCAGCAAGCCCGGCGACGTATGAATCGCCAGAACCCACAAACAAGCAGTTCTTGTCAAGCGGCGGCAGTTTCAGTTTTTGCAAGTCGTGTATTTGGTATCCTATTTCTGCCTGCATTGCTTCTATGGCGTTCACATAATCAGAGAAATCAAACAGTCTTTAAAAGTTTGAAAAAGGCTACACCTAGAATTTCTGCTTTGACAGCTTTTTCGCCTTGATATAGTCGACGAAATAGAACAAATAAGCCCGCTCGTTCACTTTAAGCACCCAAGGGATGAACGATTCATTCTTGATGCTCTTGTCGCCTATCTCAAAACCAGAATCCTCGACAAACTTGCGGAAGGACTGACCGTCGTAGGTTTTTTTCGCCGGCGGCTCACGGTTATAGTCGTACGGGTCTGCGATCACCATGTCGCTGTGCGGCTTTAGCAGCCTGTGTACCGACGCGAGCAACTTGACCGGATCCACAAGCTCGAGCAGGTTCAGCGCAAGTATCAGGTCAAACTTGCCGGGCTTGAACGGGGCGTTGAGCGAGTCGGCTACGCAGCACTCGACGTTTCCACGCTTGCCCTCATACATCTTTTTTCTGGCTTCCCGGATAAATGAAAAGGAAATGTCGATCCCGATCGCAAACGCGTACTTTTGTGCAAGGAGCATCGTGCTGTAGCCCATCGAGCAGGCCATGTCAAGCGCCACTCCGTCCATCTTGGGGTTGATGCTGTGGACGACCCTGTTGTACACTTCGTTTGGCTTTAGTCGCCACCGGAGCGACTTGAGCAGCCTGTCCTCTATTGAGTGGTCGTACTGCGTCCACCTGTATGGGACGAACCAGCTGCCTCCTTCTTCGTACCTGTCGTTTGCGGCAGTGCCGGGCGAAAGCTTCGAGCCCCTCTCCTTTAGGAACTCCTTCATCTCTTTTGTCTTGCTTTCCAGCAGCCATTTGCCATACATCTGCGACCTGCCTGCGGCGTAGGCGGAAAAGTCCTTGACCACGATAGCCACGCCCTGTATTATCGGGTAGGCGGCGCCACACTCCTTGCACTTCAGGAACCCTTCAATGCATTCATTAGCCCCCTCCATCGCGAGGCTCTCAAGGTTGAGGCGCAGCTGCTTGTCAGGGTGCTGCAGGCAGACAAGGTGATGCGCAAACTGGGCCTTCATGGTGGAATATCACATGACTGACCTCATATAAATATCAGAGAAGCCCGTCTTCGTGCAATTTGTTCAGCAAAGGCGACACAAAATCGCGCACTTCTTTTTCACCCAGTTTGATTGTCGTAACGATCCCGAGCGCGATTGAAAGCATGTTGCGGTCTTCCCTTGCAGTATGTACGGCAGCTCCAACTATGTTAAACGGCCTGGCGTTGTCGCGCAGCCATTTTTTCCAGACGACGGCGCGCTCGGCGTTTGTCCCAAGCGACGAAATGACAAAATCAAGGTCCATCCCTTCGTGGTTGTCAAGCAGGTTCAGCTTGACTAACGGGAGCAAAAGCGTCGCTTGAGTGACCTCAGCGTGCGTCCTGTTCAGCTCGTCAATCATTTCATCTTCCCTGTCTTTCGGCTCAATCTCGCCGTACTCCGGAAACAGGTAGCCGGCCAGATTGCCGTCCCAGTCGTAAACCTTGTAGAGCGTATTGTCGTATTCAGTCTTCCACTTGCCCTTGCCGAACAACTGCTTTCATCGTCATTTCTCGGCATATTTGTATGTAATCTGTATCGCCAGTGATAGCAGCGAGAAGCTGAGACGCAGATAAAAGATGCTTTTCTGACCGTTGACTTAAATTATCCCTGAGGGCTTAGTTCACTCATGTCTGAACCACAACCATCACAAGAACACACGCCCCAACAGGCACCACAACGCAGAGACGGTCCACACGACACAATATACATTGGCAAAAAGCCGCTGATGACATACGTGACATCAACGCTGATCCAGCTGGCAAACCAGCCAACAGTGACAATCAAGGCAAGGGGCCTGAGCATTGGACGCGCAGTCGACGTATCACAGATCACGCTGAAGAGGATGGAAAGCGCCGGGTACAAGATAGGCGACGTAAGAATCGGCTCCGAGACCGTGCAGTCGGAGGACGGCAGGACAAGAAACGTTTCCACCATTGAAATTGAGGTAAAGAAGAGCTAAGCCTGCTGATTCTTTCACTTTTTCTTATTATAACCCAACTCCTATTGTAGGCACACATATGAGCACCGCGGCAATCTACCTTGCGCACCTGAATCCGATGACAAGGGCGCACGAGTCGATAATTTCAAAGCTAATGCAGGATTACAGTGTCTACGTTTTCCCGGTGCGCTTTGTCAAGGACGAGCGAGAGATAAACACCAAGAGCTTCCCGTTTTCATACGAGCTGCGCAAGTCGATGGTAGAGTCGGTCTTTGGCGATTCTGTAACCGTTCTTCCTAACTATACCTTCTATGCGCCGTTTGTAAAGTACATGCCGCCGCTCCTGTCGTCGCGTTCGTGGGAACTCCGCAAGCAGATAATCGCGCAGGTAAAGGAAGAAAAATTCGTGTCGTACACGGGCGACAAGGCCGAAAGGTTGATGTTGAAAGCATACAGGCTCAACCCGCTTAAGGCCGACAGGCTTGAAATTTCCGCGTCGTCGGTCAAAGAGGAGCTCTACGTACAGGCATTCAATGGCAGCGACGATGAAGCATGGCGCGACAAGGTGCCGGAGCGGGTAGTTGGCATCATAAAGAAGAACTGGGCTGTCGTGGAAAAGTTCGCAAGAATGGAAGACGACACAACGAGGGTGATGGGCATGAAGTTCCCGAAGGAAGGCTACAAGTAGTTTTTTTGATTTGCCTTCTGCCAATTAGCATCAGTGCCATTATGGCCACAGATGAAGCAAGAGATGAAGAATACAAAGCAATCGAAGGGTACCTTGCAGGTGGTATCGATGTTGTATGCGTGGGAAGATCAAACATCGATATGGTCATATACGCGAAGCCAAAAGTCCAGATCGGCAGCGCAACTATCGCGACTATTATAGTCCTGTCCTGCAGCAGAAGAATTGCACCAGCAAACGAAGTCATGACAAGGAAAATCAGCAGCAATATCATGCCGGACCATGTGGATTCTGGCTGTCCACCAGGGAAAACGTATGCGATGTAGGCTATTATTAATGCCCTATGAACGATCAGGTATGCTGACGCAATTGTATAATACAGCCTAGGCTTGTGCCACCTGCCAGAAGTAGCGTTGTGTCTTGCAGATTCCGTGCAGCATTTGCACAGAAATGGTATTTCTGGGGACGGCAGTTCAAGATTTTTATAAGCCAGCGAGGGATTCTGGCTTTATACACATGAAGGAAAAAGGTGGCGAGTTTGTCTGGTTCGACGGCAAGTTTGTAAAATGGGAGGACGCCAAGGTCCCGATTTTTACGCACGCCCTCCACTACGGAACCGCCGTCTTTGAAGGTATCCGCGGCTACGCGGCCAAGGACAACCTCTACATTTTCCGGCTGCAGGACCACATGGAGCGACTTCATCGCTCTGCCGGCGTTTACTCTATCTCACTCAACTACTCTGCCAAGGAGCTTGCCCGTGCCACAGTCGAGCTCTTGCAAAAGAACAAGATGAAAGAGTCGTGCTACATCCGCCCCCTGACGTTCGTGGGCATGCACGGCATTGACCTGAATGTAAGCAAGAACTCGCCAACCCACACGGTCATAATCACTTTCCCGTTTGCAAAATACTTTAAAGGCGAAGGCATCAAGGCATGTGTTTCTTCTTGGAGACGGATACATGACAGCGCCACCCCGCCGCTTGCCAAGGCCGCCGGCAACTACCTCAATTCAGTGCTTGCCACGCAGGAAAGCAAGCACAACGGCTACGACGAATCAATCATGCTTGACCTGTCAGGCAACGTGAGCGAGGCTTCCGGCGAAAACATTTTCCTTGTCAGGCGCGGCAGGATCTACACGCCATTTCTTGCAGACTCGGCACTTGAAGGCATAACTCGCGAAAGCGCGACAAAAATAGCAAAGGACCTAGGCTATGAAGTCACAGAGCGCCCAATCCCAAGGACCGAACTGTACATGGTTGACGAGATATTCCTTACAGGCACCGCAGCAGAGATCGTCGCGGTGACCGCCATCGACGGCCATATCGTGGGCAGCGGTAGGGAAGGGCCGGTGACAAAAGGCATTCGCGAAATGTACGCGAAAATAGTGTCCGCTGGCGCCAAGGACTACATGGACTGGTTGACCCCTGCTTGGTAAGCAAGATAGCAGTCATTGGCGTTGGCGGGTGGGGCAAGAACCACGCAAGGGTGCTGAAGGAGCTTGGCTGCCTTGCAGCAATCTGCGACCTCGACGCCGCAAGGGCAAAAGAGATAGCTGGCAAGTACGACGTGCAGGCATATTCGTCCATCGACGAGATGCTGGGCAAGGAGAGGCTTGACGGCTGCCTGGTGTGCACTCCGACCAAGACCCACTCCGCCGTTGCAAAAAAGATGATGGAGCGCGGTGTCAACGCGTTTGTCGAAAAGCCGATGTCGTTTTCGTCCAAAGAGTGCGAAGAAATGATGGAGGTGGCAGAAAAGAAAAAGGTCGTCCTGACGTCCGGCTACGTCGAACGCTTTAACCCCGCGGTGAGCGACGCACGCAAGCTGATAGAGGGCGGCAAGTACGGCGACCCCATGATGATCGAGTTCCACAGGGAGAACAGGATGCCGCTACACATCAAGGACGTGGGCGTGATATATGACACGTCGGTCCACGACATTGACGCGGCGATGTTCCTTTTCGGCAGCAGGCCAAACGTCGTGTTTGCGCGCGCCGGCAAGCGCTTTCATTCATTTGAGGACTTTGCGACAATCATGCTGGGCTTTGAGGGACATAAGGTCGCCATTATTGCGTCCAACTGGCTCACCCCGAAAAAAGTCAGGACTTTCAGCGCCGTCTGCACCGACGGCATAATCAGCGGCGACTTTTTGACGCAAGAGATAAGGATAGACCACGCCGACGCGACGATAACGCCGCGCCGGCAGTTCCAGGAGCCGCTTACGCTAGAGCTGAAGAACTTTATTGAAGCAATAGAAGGTAAGGCAAAGATCGTGGTGACTGCAGCCGACGCGACAAACGTGACTAGAGTGGCTGAGTCAGCGATACTGTCAAGTAATACTGGCTCGCCTGTATACCTGGATCTGAAATGAAGAAATCAATGCTTGATATCCTTGCATGTCCAATCGACAAGCACTATCCGCTGGAGCTTTTTGAGATAGTCTCAGACGGCCAGACGGTCAAGGTGGGCGTGCTGTTCTGTGCGAAATGCAGCCGCTACTACCCGATAATAGACGAAATACCCGTGATGCTGCCGGACGAGCTCCGGGAAAAGCAAAAGGACAGGGACATCGATTTCCTGAAGAAGTGGCAAAGTAAAATCCCTGACAAAGTTATAAAGCAAGGAAATCCATGGCATCTGTGAAGCAATGAGCAACTACACTGCTCCACCCGGCGTGACGAACTATGTCTCCAAGACTGCTCGAATTGGCATGAACGTCAAGATATGGCATTTTGCGTACGTCGGAAGCGAAGCCGAGATCGGCGACAACGTCATGATAGGCTCGCTGACCCACGTCGACTACAAGGTCAAGATCGGGGACAACACCCGGATTGAAGGGTCGGTCTACATTCCTCCTCTCACGGTTATAGGTAAGAACGTGTTCATTGGGCCGGCGGCCGCGTTCACAAACGACCCCTACCCGATGAGTCCCAAGATGGCCGGCGTTATTGTGGAGGACGGCGCGATAATTGGCGGCAGGTCGGTATTCAAGCCCGGCGTTCGCGTCGGCAAAAACAGCGTCGTCGCAATGGCCGCGGTAGTCACAAAGGATGTCCCGCCCGATACTGTTGTCATGGGCCACCCAGCCCGGCCGGCGTACAGCCGCGCAGAATACGACAGAAAAAAGAAAGCGTGGGAGTCAATCAAGTAGTTGATAATAGAGGGCGAAACTCCCGAATTTCTTGAAAAACTAAGGACCACGAAAATTTCCCTGTCAAAAAACCTTACGACCGAAGAGCTGCTGACCGAGATGGAAAAGAAACTTGACTGCAAGTTGTGGATAGACGAAACCGGCGAGTGGCACCTAAAGCCTAATAAGTAATTACAGCGGGTGCAAGTTTCTTACTTCCGGGTTTACCAGAAACCTGGGATCGGGCTCTTTTCCCGCCAGAACGTCGAGCAGGTTCCTGGCCGCGACTTCAGCCATCTTGGAGCGGGTCTGGTACGTCGCGCTCCCGATATGGGGCAGGAGCACGACATTTTTCATTTTCAAGAGCGGGCTTGTTTTTGCCAGCGGCTCTTCCTCAAACACGTCCAGAGCTGCGCCGGCGATATGGCTGCCCTTGAGTGCCCTGGCAAGGTCAGCTTCATTCACAACCTGGCCGCGTGCGGTATTTACCAGAAACGCAGTTTTCTTCATCAGCCTGAGCTTACTCCTGTCTATCAGGTGGTGGCTCGCGCTGTTCAGACTGGCATGTATCGACACAAAGTCGCTCTGCGCCAGCAGATCGCCAAGATCTGCATATTTGGCACTAAGCTCTGATTCCAGCTGCAGATTTCTGCTGCGGCTATAGTACAGTATTTTCATGTCAAACCCCTTTGACCTTTTCGCCACTGCGGCACCTATCCTGCCAAGCCCGATTATCCCGAGGGTCGCGCGATGCACGTTGTAGCCAAGCATCAGGTCCGGGGACCACCCGGCCTTCCACCTGCTATCCTTGACGTATTTGTCCGCGTTGACGATGCAGCGCGCGCAGGCAAGGATGAGCGCAAACGTCAAGTCCGCCGTAGCTTCTGCCAGAATGTCAGCCGTGTATGTGATATAGATCCCTCTTGCAGTGGCCTCCTTGACGTCAATGTGCTCAAAGCCCGTGCTGTACGAACTTATCACTTTCAGGCTCGGGCCTGCAGCGTCCATCACCTGTGCGTCCATCCTGTCTGAGAGCATGCACAGGATGCCGTCCTTGCCGGCGGCGTTTTTCAACATTTCTGCTTTGCTTGGTGGCCTGGGCTTTTTGTTCAGAGTGACTTGGCATTCTCTTGAGAGCATGGAGAGGGCCGGCTCCAGAATCTTTCTCGTCATGTAGACCTTGTAGCTCACGGCACCACTACCTGCATTTGCATTGTTATTTAATTATAATAGCCCGGCCCAGATTCGAACTGGGGTCAAGGGCTCCAAAGGCCCTTATGCTTGGCCACTACATTCGGCGGAAAAAGTTTTTCCTCCACCGGGCTTCCGGGCGTAACTTCACCTATCTTACACGTCTTTATAATCTTAAGGCGCTGATCATCCTGTCTGTTGGGTCTTCCATTCTTGCTAATATCCGCGCAGCCCTTTTCTTTTGCGCGCGCCGGTAGCACTCGTCAGAGATCATTTTCCTGCCCAGTTTGACAAGCGACTTTGCATTGACCGCTTTCTTGACCAAGCCAGACCTGAGAAGGTATTTCTCAGCGTAGAACTGGAGTGGCGCGATTGATATAGTGGGTTTGCCCAAAAGCGCTGCTTCTGCAGTCATCGTCCCACCGGCTCCGATAAAGAGCTGGACGGATTTTACAAGCGCGGTGCCGTCGACAACATCCTTTACGATCTGCACTTTGCTGCCGTAGCGCGCCTCAACTTCGGCTATCTGGTCCTGGTACCTGCAGAGCACCACGATGTTGGCTGACTGCCACAGCTCGTTCACAAGATCGTCGATCATTTTAGCAGTTCCAAGCTTTCTGTCCGCAATGTACGACGCCTTGCTTTCTTCAAGCCGGAGAAGGATTGTCTTCTTGCCCTGTTCGACTCCAGGCATTTCGTCGTGCTTGAGCCATGCCGCCGGGTCAAGAGCGCGGTAGCGGGTAATGTCCTTTTTTGCAATGCCGTATCCTGTCCAGGCAGAGTATGGTATCACCCATGGACAGAGCAGCCTGCTCATTAATGGAACGGTGAGCCTCGCGACGGCCACTGCATGAGGAGAGTCGTTAAATCCAATGTGTCGGATGCCAAGGCCGAACGCCACCCTTGCCCCTTCCGGCGACGAAAAGTTGACTGCCACGTCCGGCCCAAAGCGCTTCACCACTTCGGCCAGCTCATGCGTCCTGCTGGAGCTTTCCCGCAGCTTGTCGTACCTGTCTCCCCCGCCGTGGCTCCCGACAATAGTTAGCTCAAGCTTTTTGATCCTGGCCAGCTCTACTGCCTCCCTGTATTGCCTTGAAGTACAGAGCACGTCGTTGCCGGAATTGCGAAGCAGCGTGACGGCGCGCCTGAAAAACATGACCTGTTTTGGGGTCAAAATGTCAAACCAGATCTTCAAGCATGACTTGTAGTTGGAAGCCAATGGAAAAACCTTTTGTAGATCACTTGAAGTATAACGTAGGGATGAACGGGGGAGCTCAGTCGACACTTTGAGTGCAGGATCTTCTGTCGCAGTCTATGGCCTAAGCACCGAAGGGTATCGAATAGCTTCCTCGATAGCCGTCAAGGGCTCAAAGGTTTCATTGATAGACGAGTCAGTCAGGATGGCAATTTCGCTCAAGCCCGACATTGCCCGGACGTACCCGAACGTAAGCTCGCTCGTTGAGGACGAGCCGCTCCTTGACCTTGAACCGATAGACGTCGCAGTAAGCAACGCCTCCTACGTCTACTTTGCTCCTCGCGTGAGGAAGGTCGGCCCCGACGTCAAGAGCGACGTGATGACCAAGTTCAAGGACGCCATCAAGGCGCTCAAGCGCGGTGCCTCCGTCGTCTACATGCTCCCGACGGGAGTGGGCGGCAACAATGAAAACATTGCCCTTATAGAGCACATGACAGGCATGACGGTCGACAAGGACGTATCGTACTATTACCTTCCAATGAGCACCTTTACCAGCGCCGGCTCTGAAACCCTGATAGGGTCGGTCAAGTCAAAGCAGGACAACCACCTGTCCAAGATGCTTTACGAGCCAGACACCCGGCGCAAGATCAGCTTTGTTGACGTCAATTCCGCAGAACTTGCACACGTGATCAAGACGCTGAGCCACTACTCCGGCATGGCAAGCATCCTTGAAATCTGCAAAAAGGCGGCCGACATCAACATCGGGAGCGAGCTCATGCGCGGCACATTTGCCGACATTTATATCGACGACGTAACCAGCGGGCTCTATGACCTGCGCATAATTGGGTCATCGCTTGACGGCGCCGGCCCTCTGATGTATCTCGTTAATGGCAGCATCAAGGGCATCGAAGGCTATGTGAAGTATCTGATTGACCAGATTCGGGTCACCCTCAAAAAGCGCGACCTCAAGGCCAGCAGGACAAAGGTGGCGATAGCGTGGACGCTTGACTCGCACGAAATGAGGGGCGACAAAATCGAGCTTTTGTCGTCGCTTGAGACAAAGGTCAAGGACTACATCGGCGATGTTGAGCGTCATTCGGGGCCCACATTTGACCTTTACCACACCGACAAGACGACAGTCGTCATTGCGTGTTCTAAAGCAGACTATGAAAAGGTCGTTTCAAAGAACATGGCAAACCAAGACTTTATAGTAATGAAGGCAAACCCGCTCTGCGAAACGCTGCAAGGCTAAATAATTGCACGTAGCAACTTAGCGCATGGCAAGCCGGGGAACCATTATCCTGTCGACATTTCCAAGCGAAGAGTCTGCAGCCGATGTTGCCAACAAAGTTGTTGGAGACAGATTGTGCGCCTGCGTCAATTTCGCCAAGGTCCGGTCAATTTATGCCTGGCGCGGCAAGCTGGAAGACCAGCAGGAGTTCATTGCGCTTTTCAAGACGACTGTAAAGTCTGCAAAAAAGCTCAAGGCCGAAATTGCAAGTCAGCATCCCTACAATGTGCCGGAAATAGTAGAGCTGAAAATGGACGACGTTTCAAAATCGTACCTGTCGTGGCTCGTGGAATCAACGGACGGCGTACCGAAGAAGCGCCACAATGCCGCCAAGTGACGAAACCCGGAGGCCAATGTCAGTCGATGAGTCCACCGCAAACGTCTTTGCGCCATAGCCTTCGATCGAATTTAATATCCTGACGACCTGCTCTTCATCCGCAGTAGTGAAAATGGAATCAGAAAACACTACCGTCTCAATGGCCTTCATTGCTGCCGCTTCCGACACTTCCCGCATGCCCATCGCAAATTTTGCCTCGCCCCTGTTCACCATGAGCATTACCCTGTCAAGCATGGAAGACACCGACGCGAGCTTGCTTGCGCTCATGGCCTCCTTCATCGCCGGCGAGCGCAGGAACACGAATATGCCGTCTTCGCCGGCGACGTCTACGCCGTCAACCACCTGCACATTGTCCTTTGGGATTTCCTGCCTGTCGACCAGCGCGTTGAAGAACCTCCGCCGGGTCTCGCCGGGGCCAAACACGATTACCTTGTCGTTTTCCCCAATGATAGAAGAAACTGTCTTGACAATGTCCGTGAAATAGACTTCGATGCTGGGGTTGTTCTTTGTCTGGTAGCGCTTGCCGCTCTGGCCAGAGTAAATGTTGGGAATGATCTTGACATGCGTGCCGGACACCTTGGCAACTGCGGCTTCCTGGGTGTCGATTGCCACAAGGATAAAGCTGGAGCTATCGCCGGACCTCTTTAACATCTTGAGCTCGACGTCCCGCCACCTCCTACCCTTGTCTATGGTTACCGTGTCGCCTGCCTGTACCGAGAGGGAGTGGTGCGTCCCCTTTGTCACCATCTCGTTGTCCGTCTCTGTAATGGTTCCGGTTATCCTGAGCCTGTGGACCGCAGCGTCAAGCTCGCTTTGCTCCACCCTGATCGAAACGCGCACCTTTACCCGCTCTCCCCTGTCGGGCCGGCCGTATTCCTTGACAGGCTTGACAAGCCGGGTAGTGTCTGCAATGACGCGATCGTCCTTTTCTACGATGCGCCGCAGGGTAAAGAGGTCGTCCGCGTCTTCGGGGATGACAAAAAAGGCGTTGCTTGACATCCCGCTTGGCTTTACTATCAGACAGTATCACCTTTGCAAGACTTAACAACCGTCAAAAGCTGCATTTTTAGGTTCTATGTTGTCTACGACACATGACGCTTTAATTAAGATTCGCGAAAAGCACAATTATTCAGTCTCAATACCTGCTTTGTGGTCCTTAAAGGTCATTTCATGTATTCCGTTGAGGATCTCTCGCATAGCGCCTTTTGGATCGTTGCCGTCTTGTGTCTTGCTCCATCCACATGAGCAGAAAAGCCTTAGGACCATCCGGTTAAACATTCAATAGGAGGCAGACAAATACCTATCCGAACTTGTTAACGGTCAGCAAATATACAATTGTTATTTTCATAGTGGTATTTGCAGTTCTGGGACTGTTAGGCTATGCAGGCATAGAAGAAAAGGCCTCACCATGAGCGTCTAAGCACTAGTACTATCACAAATCAAGCCTGGACTGTTTCATTTCTTCCCAGATCGCTGTAGGTTGGACAAGCGTCCTTCTAAACTCATTGGCAGTAGCAGGGCGAAAACCGGCATAGCGATTATTCGCCGGCACAATACCGATTGATACCTTTTTTCCAACTTTTCTAATAACCCTGGCCCACTTTTCCATTTCCGCAATTCTGTCCTTTTGGATCTTGCCAAAGTCCTTTTCGTCTATGCTTCTGTCGCCAATGAAACGCAGATAAAAGTAATCGGTCGTCAATTCCGGCGGCATCTGGATGGCATCAAGCTGGCTCCATGCAAGACAAATCTTGTTATCCTTTAGAAAATTGTAGACCTCCCTTGTGAACCATGACTTGTGCCTTATTTCAATGGCATAGCGATACTTTTTCCACAGGTGAGGGATAAGACGCTCAAGCTTTGGCAGCCCTTCGTCTTTTGTCAGTGACGGTGGCAGCTGGATAAGGAGCGATAGCAGCTTGTTTTCTAACGGCTTCATCATTTCAAAGAAATACAAAAGCGCATCAAGACCGCCGCCTAGCCTAGTGTCATGTCTTACTACTTACGGAAATTTGGCAGTAAATCTAAAGTCGTTCTGTGTTGTTATGGACCATCGAACGTAGTATATCGGTTAGGTGTCCGGTAAAAGCTGAAATCGATTTCCACATAATCAAAGACCTTGCTGTATTAGTCTAGGTACCTTCTAGCCTCAATTCGTTTAGGATAGAAATGCCCTTCCCAAGAGCTATAGGGCCAGCCCGAGCATCCTATGTAGAGTTGCAAGCTGAGTCTTTATCACGGGTGATAGATAAAAACTCGTAATGGCGCGGTGAGATGACCATTTTGGATCCTATATATCGGACTTCTTTCATCTGATACAGTGGTAAAACCATTCGAAACACGACCTGCGTCATCAAGCACAAAAAAAGCGTCAGGCTTTTGCGTAACATGCGCAGCAATAGCGACAACAGAAGCATTATTTCAGCTTGACGGTGCAGTGATAATTCAGAGATACTGTGATAAGTGTCTACCGAACGCCAAGTATGTAATGGGTCCGTACTAGTACCGCCCTCCCTCTGAAGCGCTAGCTCCATTATACCAGCTCCTCAGCTTGAACCGTTCCTTCCTTCTTTTTTTAAGGCCTTTGAATATACCCAAGCCTAACAGCGATAGTTCAAGAATCTGTTATAAAAGAAATATCCTCTAAGATAGCGAGATGGTTCATCATTGATTATTCCAACATAATGGCTAATTTTGTGACAGTTCTGTATTGTATTCGAACTATTGTTCCTTCATACTGACTTTTCGCTTTCAGCTACAGCGGAAGAATCTTTGCTGCCCTGGCCCTGGACCGACTTTAGGTAGTCGTCAACCCATTCCTGGGTTAGCACGCCTGACTCGACCAGGTTGACCAGCGCGTTGGGCGACGCAAAGCCTTGCACCTTGCCGCCGCGCTTGCGGGTCTGCCTCCACTTCAATTGCGTGTTACCGCTCTTTGACGAGTAAATGATGCCAAGGATCTCCTTTGCATTTACGAACGTCATCTCTCTTATTTTTTTCAGCGTGACCTTGTCGGCCGCTTCGATATATATCGCGCCGGGCCCTTCTTCGCGCTCGGGGAACACTTCATAGTCGCGCAGGTAACTCTCCGGTATGAAGGACCGGCAGGTGCTTACAATGATAAACTGCCTAAAGCTCTCCAGCGAAGCTGTAGTTTCTATCTGAACCAAGGTAAGTATGAGGTTACGGTAGCCATTTATCAAGTTTGTGAGAGAGTGGACAAACTCCTTACTCAAGATCTTCCTCATCAGGTCGGTAGGGCTAGTCTAGTCATCGCCTGTCCACGTCAAAAATGAAGCGGTGCGACATAAAAGTCATTAACCGATAATCGATGCTAGGTTCATGCCAAGCTAGGTTCATGCCAAAATAGGGGACTTTCTTGATTGGCGGGAGGTATGAGCTCCTATTGATACAGACTATCTTGATAACTTATTTTTTCATGGCATCTTCGAGGATCTTCGAGCAGACCCCCAGAGATCCAACGATGATAGAAAAACGAATTGCCATGAAGAAAAAGGCAAAGGACGCGAAGGATGCTATCAGGACTCAGGAACTATCGACAGAAATTGAAGCGTTGCAGCGTCTGATAACGATGGTCAGAATGCATGAAAATGGAGAGTCGCTGGATGGTTGGGCATACTTGTAGGGCCTGTTCTTACACAGGTGCTACTTGCGTCATTGCCCTTTCTTGGATAACATCTAAGGCCCCTCGAATGTAGGCATTAGTGATCAAGGATGGAAATGTCATCCTCTTTTCAACAGGAA
Organism: Nitrososphaera sp.; assembly: GCA_035283265.1. Taxonomy (GTDB): domain Archaea; phylum Thermoproteota; class Nitrososphaeria; order Nitrososphaerales; family Nitrososphaeraceae; genus Nitrososphaera. Next base: position 442 of record DATEUD010000019.1, on the reverse strand, counting down.
GTAAATTATTGAGTTCATGAAGCATCGTGATTCGTATGTTGATGTCGTGTTCCTCTCTGATGTCAGAGATGCGGCTTTGAGTTAATTCTAAAGAGTTGGAAACAGTTTTCATGCATTAGTTATACGAAGGTTGCTTAAATGCAGTCGGACCAATGGTATAGAAGGCAGATGGGCTCTTCCGCAACAGATAACAGAAAAACTAGGCTTTATTCTCAATCGCGGTGTTCATTCAGGCCCGAAAGCCGGTTCATGCACGCTGCTGAGTAGGGCTTGTCTTTACATTCATTGATGCTTATTCATTTCTCTAATTATTGTAGTGCCTAATTCTATCTCGAATTTTCTGCCGTCTTTTGAAATGACTATGTGCTGCATGTTTGCTTCGATGACCTTGCCATCAATCAAGTCTCTTAGTGTCGTCGTCATTTGCAAGAAACATATTGAC
>DATEUD010000018.1:0-3976 GCA_035283265.1 Nitrososphaera sp. | reverse complement strand
GGATGGAGCACCTTCAGTTGTATATGCACTAGCTTTGTCTTGACTGGCATGCTCTTTTCCAAGTAATCCTCGGGCAGCATCTGGCTGAATACTGCTCCATCGGTCCATGTATCTACTTTGAAGCCGTGCGGCAGGCTCTTTTGAATCCGGTTGAATTCTTTAATGTCATCATAGGGTCCTGTAAAATCGATGTCAATTGTGGATGGCTTCAAGTCTAACAAGGTCATGGCAGTTCCACCGGCGGCGACGAGAATGATTTTTCTCTCGAGCTCTCTGTCGACAGCTGTTAGCAGGCCTATCAGACCCGATCTGTCAAGTGGCATTGTACAGCCTCATTTTTTCCAAAATGCTCGTCCTGTCTGCAGGTTCGGGCTTTATTCCCATTTCCGTCATTACCCTTATGGCATATTGCACGTCCTTCTTTTCTGGAACTATATCTGCAAGCGCACTGAACAGCCCAAGCAACCTTTCGACAAGCTTGAATTTCCTTGAAATGAATATCAGCATCTCATAGTCTACGCTGTTCTTTGCAAGGAGGACAGGGACTGCTTCTATCCTCCTGGCATCGCCCTTTGCTATCATGGCTGCTATCACATATTCAATACAGATGTCCTTTGCCTGCGACATCTTGGTACCCATCTCGTTGTAACCGAACCTGGCCATGTTGTACACGAGGTCTGCTTCTGCCAGCTTGGAAGGAGCGGTTTCAGTTTTTGTGATCCTTAATGGAATGCCCTTTTCAGCTGCCACCTTGATAGCATGCCAAAAGTTCTGTTGTCCAAAGATAGTTATCTTGTCTGCAAGCATCTCCCTTGCGGGGTTGGCCTCGTCTGAGGTGATCAGGCCTAGGAACTTTGCCTCGGTGAGCATGAGATAGTCTATCATTATCGTATGCATCTTCTGCAGAGTCTTCATTGTATGGTGCACAAGCATGGCATCACCTTGCTTTGGCGCAGGATCCGTTCCCTGCCCTTTCAGCAGAATGAGCAGCTCGGCCCTGTTCATCATCTGGTTCCTTTCTGGTCCTATCACAGATATTGACCTTACAAACGGAAGATCGTCTCTAAAACTCCTCTCCAGGTCCGGGAGAAGGAGATGCATTGCTGAATTGGCCTTATCTTTCAGAAAGGCGCGTTTCTTCTGGATCTCTATCTGTGCAAGCATGTCCACTATCCAGTAGTTATCAAAATTTAGCTGAGCGATTGAAGTATTGCCAATCTTCTTGATGGTTACTGTGTTATCCCTTGCCAGCTGCTTGAGCTTGTTGTATATGTTGGCATAGTAGGCGCTCCCGTAGGATTCTCGTATTCTTTCGGTGAGCTGGTTTATAGACATCTCTGTCCCAAGCTCCCTTGAGAGGGTTTCCAGAATTTTGAAGGATGTCTGGTCCAAGCAATTCACCTATATAGTTTCGTTACTATAATTCTATAGTATCTTAACTATAAATACGTGACGATCGCCGTACCTGTCGCATGCCCCTACAAATCCTCATCAGATTTAACTACGCAAAGACAAACGCGAAATAACGAGCCGGTCCAGACAGGTTCAAAAGCTAGGAGGATTGAGGTGTAAACTCACTCACTCATTTCCTGTCAGACAGGCTACCACGCAACTTGGAGCCTCCCATTTTAGAGCCTTCCAATAATCATACTTCAAGAATCCTCTTGATCTCTTCAATCATGTGTGGATTGAGCGACACCTGCATCCCATAGCTTGTAGGCTTTGGCAGGATGAATCCCATCTTTATTAGCCTGTGAACTTCGCCATCAACTTCACCGCGCTTGTGTTTTGGAAATCCCTTCTTGAGGTTTTCAACTGCGGTGTGCCTGCCACCTATTATGGTGTCTCTCTCTGAACATTCTTTCCAGCACCGTCTTCTGGACGGGATTCATGGCAATAGTTACGAGCACTGATTTATATAATAATCATGACATACATGACGTAATGTAACGACATGTTAAATAGCGGCTTTTGCATAGATGCGGCATGGCAAGAAAGAAAGAATCTGAAAAGGCGTTGGAATCAGGTCCGCTTGAGCGCCTGTTTGCCGGAAACGCCACAGCAAAGATTCTGGACTTTCTGTCAACATTTCGGGAGTTTGACTATTCAGAATCGGATATTGCAAGGTATTCCTGTGTTTCCATAAGACATGCACAGCGGGAACTTCCCAAGCTGGAACGCCTGAACCTGATACAGATGACAAGGGTCTCGGGCAAATCCAAGATGTATAGACTGGACACAGAGTCGCAGACCGGCATGCTGACAAGCAAGTTTGGACTTGCATTGGCCGGTATTGAAGTGGACGGTGTACTGGCGAATGAGAAAGAGAAACAGAAGGAAAAAAGGGAAAGTAAGTAGAGGCAAGGACCCCTACTGGACCACAACCGAGCCTGTCATCCAAGGATGTACTGCACAGATGTAGTTGTAGGTGCCTTCTTCCTCAAACTTGACGGTGAAGTTGCTTATCTCAGGGAGTCCAGGTGGCGTCATGCCTTCTGGCCAGACCCAGCCAGAGTTCACGTACTTTTCTGTGCCGTCTAATGCATAGGTACTGTTGGGCGGAAGATACGTCGCTGTTCCGTCAGAAGTTATCACTGCGGGATTCAATGACCTTGCATTTGCCCCCACGATGACAGTCTCACCTTCCGGACCCGGGAATGTAACAGCTTCTGCATTTTCTCCAGGCTTCAGAGGCTCGAAACTCTCAACGTTCTTGGCCGCATACGCCGTTACAAAGTCGGCCCACTGACTCCCGTCAAAGACGAATGTGACGGTGTGGGGCTCGCCCACGTTGCTGGGGTTGTACCATACTACGCTCTCTCCAACCTTTATGTGTGCTGTTTGTGGGAAGAATGCTGTGAGGGGTGCGGTAGGTCCTCCTGCTCCTGTCCTGACCTTAAAGACTCCATCTTTGTAGTCAATGAACTTGCGGTTAGTGCCTACACTTTTCGCTACTCCATCTTCACTTGCAGCTATTGAAGCTGTGACCGTACTTGCGGCGGCAAGAACGGCAGCTGCTGCTACTACAAGGGCGATGACGACATACTTGTTCATGAGAGCGTAAGCGCTGACGAGCATACAAATACTTAGCGGTGAACTACCCACGCCTACGGGCGTGGGCTTCCTGCTTCTTCAGCGACCGCGCTTGCCCCTCTTGTAGAGCTTGAAGAGGATGGCAGCCTTTACTTGGTCGTCGGAAAGCATAGGTTCATTTCTGGTACTTTCAGAGTCTAGCTTTATTTGCTTTCAATCCGAATGATAACTTGTGCAGTACAAGGCGGGAGAGACGCTGTTGTTGAGATACCTGGGCTCAAGCCCCGTATTGAGGATAACGGACTTTTTCCTGGATAACCCCCTGTCTGACTATTCCAAGAACGAGGTCATCAGGAATCTGGAGATGGGCAGGGCAACGTTCTTCAAGTACTGGAAGGAGCTGGAGAAGTCAGGCGCCGTGAAGGTGACAAGGCAGATAGGAAGGGCGACGATGTACCAGCTCGACAGGGAGAACGAGGTTGTGAAGCAGCTGGTAAAGCTGGACATGGCCATATCTAGGAAGGCAATGGAGAAGGCCGTCGAGGAAGTCAAGAGGCCGCTCACAGTAAAGTCCAGATGAGTCCTTGGACCATCTTCTGCAGCTCTTGCCGACAATACGAAATTGGAGATTAAACAAGACTGCCAGCCGTTCCTCATTTTGCTTAGAAGAATCTACGCTGAAAGGGAAGTGACATGATGATGATGATGATGATGGATGCCGAAACCAGGAGTGACAAAGCCGAGTGAGGGGTCGCGCTGGTATCAAGGCCTCAACTTTATCGTGATTTCTTCCCCGTTACCAATAGGCACCGTCACCGACTCTACGTCAGATCTATTCTTTACGTATTTCGAATACTTTGTCATTTCAGGAACACAATCCTCGGGATACAAGATATTGTCAGCCGCAATTATGCCCCCAACTCTTACCATCGGAAAAATCAAA
>DATEUD010000017.1:0-12030 GCA_035283265.1 Nitrososphaera sp. | reverse complement strand
ATCAAGATTGAAAACCTGTTCGGAGAAGTTTTGGAAAAATACGTCCTTCAAGGCCAGACACCGACATGTGAGAAAGGGAAATCGAAGTTATTAAAACATTATTTTACTATATCTCTCTATCAGGAAAGTAATTGGCCAATTATCCGGTTTTGAAGCAGTTAGTAGGGCTATTATCTAAGCACAAAATGGCTAATTTTGTTACTGGATAAAAGAAAAGGAGAGGTTGCTACTCCCTAATTAAGAAGCAGCATCTGGTTCTTTGTGTGTCTAGTTCACGTTGGTTTGGATCTCGTAGAACCTAAGCTGGACGTTTCTCAGGCCGTTGTTGTCGTAATTCCAGTAGTAGTCTTTCAGATCATCTGAGAAGATACTCTCGCATGTTACGACTATGTTCGCGGTTAGATCAGAGTCAAAGCACAGTGTAGTAAGCTGCTGTGTAACATCCCTGAATATCGACTTGCCAGTGTTTCGCTCTAGAGGAACGTCAACATAACCAAAGAGACAATAGTCATCTCCAAGCGCGTCAGTGTAGCATGTTGTAAGCCTACCATCGCCACCTGGCTTGCCAAGTTCTCTGACGTAAATGAGATAGGTCCTGCTTCCGTCTTCATTCAATGGGTTTGGCAGTCCAAATTCTGCTCTACCATCGGTAGCATCGGCATCAATAACGCCAAAGTTATCTTGTTGGGTCAAGTAGATCTTGTTCCTCTTGTCGGAAATCGTACCATCGTGGCTGGCATATAGGTTCACAAATATCCTGTGTCCATTGTTTGAGTCATTTGGCAGAATGTCTTGTTTGTCCTTTCCAATCAGGTTCAGATTATAATGTGCTCCGCTTGGAGCTCCGTTTCCAGTCTCGCTTTGTGCTGCATATGATTGCTGAACTGTTGGCGTTACCATTCCAAAAAATGCCAAAAGTCCTGTCCCCACCAGAATCGCAGCTACCTTAGATCTTATGTTTGGATTTTTCTTATGATCCATGTCGCTACGGATTTAATATCGCATGAGATTGTTAAGTGCTTGAGAGTATGAATTCGCCACATACACAACATTCAAGTAAGATGAGTCCCAAGCAAATGGGATTCTAACATAATCACCACTTTTCTGCCCACAATCTGCAGCCATCAGCAGTCCAAAAAAAACCAAGCGTTAACCTCAAAAATCTGAAGTATGGGTTTGAGATAACATGAACCTCAATTTGACCCTTCAAAAATGGGGAAAACTAGCATGATCCTATCAAAAGCTCGTTCAAATCGCTTATCGAGGCCTTCCTGTCTTATTTAGTTACAGCATTCTAGAAATCGGTGTCCCGGCAGGCTGTCTGCTGTGATCTTTCGATCCCTCATACAGGCCTGAGCTTTTCTATTCCTAACAATTCCAATCCGCTGGTTACCGTGAATCTCCAGAAAATTAGTTGTTGAGTTTTCCGGCAGCTAATTACCGCAGTAGAAATAAAGTCCTTTTTCATCCGCTCACATATTTCTTCCTCAGTAAATGGAAGATAGAAGACCGGCAGCAACAATAAATCATTACGGGAGCAACAATAGTAAATCCTCTAGCAAGCTCTGATAGTGACACGAAAATTACAAATCATAGCACATACATCATGCCACCGGAAACAAGCGTCACAAATTCTATTCCTGCAAGCTCTTTCGTCCTTGCAACGATCGCGTTGAGCCACAGGCTGTCAATGCCCTGACTCCAAATCGTGACTTTTTTGTAATGCCGATGTGTGCCGTGAAAAAACCCGACACAATCTTCCACCGTACTGTTGGCATATTTCTGGCCCACTTCGTCAACTACAGCCTTGGCCTCAGAAGGCAGGTAAAGGATCGTGAGCGTTGGAAAAGGTATCGCCGCTGCAGGCGAAGATGACGAAGAGGCGTCGTCGGACAATTTACTCTACAAGCTATCATTGCCGATTATATCATGATTTCGAAAATGTAAGTTTGTGTAAATTGAATACCAGATCGTGTTAGCTAACTTGGACTAGGAGAGATTTTATTCAAAAAATTGACAACCCGTTAAATCCCTTTTAATGGCACACTCTTTGAGTAGGACGGGTTATAGAAAGTTGGACGCAAAGAACCGCGACATTTGACTTCGACGGAGAAATGCTGACTGCGGCCGAAGGCGGGGACATAGAGGCTGAAGGCAGCAACGGCATGACATCCACTCTCTCTAGCAACGCAACCTCTACAAACAACAATTCAACCACAAGCAGCACTAACAGCAACATAACACCGCAATACTGAGTACTGCACCCCTCTTTTCCTTTCTTGCAAAAACAAAAAGTTAATTCCTATGCACCCGTTATTCTAGAAAATGGCAAACAAGATCAAGTGCTCTCACATCCTAGTGCAAAAGCAGAGCGAAGCCCTTGCTATACTTGAGCGGCTGAAAAAGGGCGAAAGCTTTGCAAACCTTGCAAAGGAGCTGTCAATAGACAAGGGAAGCGGAAAGCGTGGAGGCGACCTCGGCTACTTTGGCCGCGGCATGATGGTCAAGCCCTTTGAAGAAACGGCGTTCAAGCTGGAAAAGGGGCAGATGTCAGAGCCGGTCAAGACAGAGTTCGGCTACCACATTATCAAGAGGCTGGACTGAGTGGACGCGTACCTGGAAGAAGAGTTGTACGACCTGCTTACCTACTGCATCCAGAACCCGCAGGCCCCGGATTTTGCAGGCAAGAAAGGGCGCGTGCAGGAAATCGGGCGCGAGCTTTACGCCGACGGCGGGACCGACGCGCTTGAAAACATGTTCTTTTCTATTGAAGATAGAGTGAAAGAAGAGATCGGCAGTGACGCAAAACCCTACCGGGTGTGGTGGAACGGCATCGCAGGCGAATGGAAGTAATAGGTCACTTTCTGGTCTTTAGCAGCACAACTACGGCGATTGCTGCCATCATGCCGCCGAGTACAAGTAGTACCATTATAGTGAAATTCGGTACTATCACACTGGCATTCTTCATACTGACCACGATCGTTTCGTGACCTGCTACCTTCTGGATGGTGGTAAACCCTGCGATCTCTATGTGGGAATTTGGCTGCGGGGTAGAGATGTGCACCTGCACCGACGCGCCGTCGATGCTGGCCGTGGCGTCGGCTTCCTTTGGCGGCGGGCACCCTTCCCGGATGCTGCATTCTCCAAGCGAGTACACCGACAGCACCTTTGCCCTGCCAATGTCGCCTTTGAATATGTCATTGCCGCTTACCTGGCTGAAGGTTGGGTCAAAGAGCGCATGCCATCTTTCCATCGGCATTGCCCCTATTTCGCTGAAATCCAGTATCGGCTCTATCATGATTGCACGCGCTTCAGAGCTAGCAAGCTTGTCAGCGAATTCCGGGAACGTGGCCTGCAGCAGCCCGATCGGGTGGTTGACGTTTATCCTGCTGCGCTCCGGCGCGTCCACAAACACCGGCCCATCGATCACGAAACCTCTCCAGTTGATGTCCACCAGTATGTTGTCAGTCGCGTTGCTGTCCAACTTGAACCCGGAAAACGCTGGGCTGAATTCGACGCTGTATGTGAGCGTGAGCCTTTCCGGCCCTCCCCTGAGGATGCCAGTGTATGTGAGATTTGCGCTGGCTACCTGAACGGGGCTTTGCACCCTGAAGAGCGCCTGGTTGGCAGCGGCTATCAGTTCGCTCATGCCGCTTGCGTTTGTTCCCCTTATGGAGAACTCGATCCTCTCTGTCCTGCCATTGAATTGGGCTGCCACCGCGCTGCCCGGCTCGTACTTTATCGTGACAAACTTTACTCCGACAAAGCTTCCCGCAGCCCTGTCAAATTCCGGTATCAGTGACGCGTCAATCTGCGCGGCGTGCGCCTGGCTACCAAAGCCGGCAAGCAAGAGCGCGGCTACGACAGACATGACTGTTGCTTGACTATTCGCGCACACAGTTACTGTATGGACATGCCTTCCCTTATCGCTTTTTTCCGGGCTTTTTTGGCCCTCTTTCATATACTTATTCACCTGCAGGATTCACTTATGGGACTCTCTTTTGGTGAGTATCGGCAACCCATAATAGCTCTATTGGTGCATCCAGTGTACGACACCACATAAGCCATTTTCAGACTGGGCGGCCGGGATCAACAGGCCGGTGTACTCGTCAGACCAGAAAAAGGTGCGCTTTTTGCGGAGAACTCTGCCAGAGTACATGGTGGTCAAGAAGGGCTTGGTGGGCCTTTCAAGCTACCTGATAACAAAGTCGCTTGCCGAATCCGTTGACAAAAAGGGGATCAGGCTCTGGATCACCGCGTACAAAGCGCGGCACAAGTATTCGCATTCAAAGCTAAAGCGATTCGCCGTCTACGGCCATGTGCCAAGGTCGGCCGTCAAGCAGCGCATTGTCTACGATCGCATGCAGACCCTGCGTCACAGCACGACAAGGAACAGGATTGCTGCAGGCATTGCGCTTATCTCCGGCATCCTGTTCCTGCTGTCCGGCTACCGAGCAAACATCGAGATCTACAACTTGGCTAAGGAGCAGCTGGTGGTACACACGGTCGGGGATTTCTGGACCTACGCCGTGATGCCCGTTGGCTTTTTGGCGCTCCTGAGCCAGCTAGGCGGCCTGACAGTTCTGATGGGTGCAGGATTGTTTACAGCAAACAGTATTAACGCCGGCAAATTCTTGGTGATGGTCGGGACCGGGCAGGGGCTTGTCACCATCCTGATCAACATCGCGCTAGAGTTCTCGAGTGGCACGTGGGCCATTGACAACAACTATGTCACGTGGCTCACGTCGACTGCCACCGGGCTTGGGATACTGTTCGCGGTGATCGCACCATATGTCACAAAGGGCAGGGGCGGGAGCATCTACCTCCGGGTCGCAAGGTTTGTTCTGCGGATAAAAAAGAACTAGACGTCGGCGTACATCGAGAATTCGTGCGGGTGCGGCCTGACTGCAATCTCGACGTGCTCCTTTTCCTCGTGTTCTACTATCCTGTCTATCGTTTCGCTGTCAAATATCGGCTTTAGGAACGCACTGTCGCTTTCCAGCTCTTCATAAGCCTCTCTCAGGCTCGCGGGTAGCTGCGTGATGTTAAGCTCACGCCTCCTCTTGGGACTCATCTTGAAAATGTCCTCGTTGACAGGGTCGCCGATTTCCTTCTTTTTCTTGATCCCGTCGAGGCCGGCCGCAAGCACTGCAGAGAACGCAAGGTACGGGTTGCACGACGGGTCCGGCGCCCTGAACTCGATGCGCTTCAGGTTGGCAAACTTGGTTCCCTTGAAGTGCGCGGGGATTCTGATTATCGCCGACCGGTTACCTGTGCTCCACGCCACGTAGACAGGCGCTTCGTAGCCGGGAACGAGCCTTCGATAAGAGTTGGTGGTCGGCGCTACTATTGCAGCCAGGGCCCGCGCGTGCTCTATTATGCCCCCACCGAAATGGCGCGCCGTTTGCGACATTTCCGCGTACTCGTCGGCAGAATCATAGAACAGGTTCTTGCCCTTGTTCCAGAGACTGACATTAATGTGCATGCCAGAGCCGTTGTCAAGTGCAATCGGCTTCGGCATCATGGTCGCAATCATGTTGTGCTTTTTAGCAATGTTCTTGACGATGTACTTGTAGCTCTGGACAGCATCGGCTGCGTTAACGAGCGTATCAAAGCGTATGTCTATTTCGCACTGGCCGGCAGTAGCCACTTCGTGGTGGTGCGCGTCGCACACTATGCCAAAGTTGTTGGTGAGCACGTCGACGCACTCGTTGCGGTACTCCATCAGGGTGTCGCCGGGCGCGCTCGGCAGATAGCCCTCTTTAAGTCTAAGCGCGTAGCCGACGCTATCAGTCGACCACGGCGCTTCCTTCGATGCAATGTGGTAGCTCTGCCCTTGGTACGGGGTCATGGTGTTGACCTCAAGCTTGTCAAAGACGAAAAACTCTATTTCAGGCCCCCAGTAGGATGTGTCAAAGCCCTGCTCAGTGACGTACTTTTCGGCCCTCTTTGCAATACCGCGCGGGTCGCGCGGGAACGTGTCGCGCTCGCTCCCGCCGCTCAGGATGTCGCAGATCATCCTTGCAGTTGGCGTTCCGATCCAAGGAACGGTGGCAAACGTGGCCGGGTCGGGCCTTATGATAAGGTCGGACTCGTGGATTTCTGTAAAGCCGCGGATCGACGAGCCGTCAAGCTTTGGAAGGCCGTCAGTGAAATCCTCAACTCGGAACATCTTGGAATCCATCGTGGTGTGGTGGAACCGGCCAAATAGCCCGGTGAACTGCAAATCAAGGAACTTGATCTCGTCATCCTTGAGCCGACGCATCACTTGGTCGGCGGTAAATGTTAGCTGCTCGATCTTGCCGTCAATCAATTTATAAGGCAACTAGAGTACTCCATCAGTAGGCACTAAAATCCTGCAATTTAAGGATTGTCAAGTGATATGAAATGTCAACAGCTGAGCCGCAAAATCGCAGAGAAATGGATGCAGGGGAGAGCGAGCACCTTGCGCTCAAGGACGTTTTTAAGCTGTTGAAAAAAGAAATTGAAACTCCGTCGCTGCAGGCGATAGAGCCGGACATCTTCCAGAAGTTAGCCGCGGCGCTTGGAAACCTGAAGGGGCAGGGCTACGAAGGCATTGAAGCAAAGGTAAGGGATCGCATGGCCGAGCTGCTAGCAAGCTCGGCGCGATTGCTGATAGATGCAAGGCAGACCAAGATCCGCTCCGGCAACGAGCCGCTCGACTACTCTAAACTCACGGACGAGGAGAAATACGTCCTCGACGGCAAGCGCGAGTCTGAAGGCAGGATAAGCGAGGTTGTAGCAGCCACCGTCAAGGGAAGGCCAAAGGTGCTCGAATCGATATCCGCGAGGATGCGCTCAAAGCAAATAGTGGTCAGGTTTCTTAAGCCGACAGAAGCGTTCATCGGGGTAGACATGAGCAAGTACGGGCCATTCCAGCAGGAGGACGTGGCGTCGCTCCCTTATGAAAACGCGCGCTCGATAATCGAAGGCAGCGGCGCAGTTGAAGTGCACGTCGAATAAGCAAATAAATACCTATTTTGCGATCGTACGATCGCTTGGTCCACCTCGGCATAGACATCGACCAATTCATCTTGCTCACGATCTACCCTGCGGCCGCGTTTTTCGCGATAGGGTACATTGCCAAGAAAACTAAGATGCCGCAGGTGAAATCGTACCTCCTGCAGGCGCTAACGTGCATCGCGTTTTCAATCGCGTACTTTGTGGCCGTGCCAAACGGCGGCGCGCAGGGGCTTGCAATAGTGCTCGGGATGTTTGGAGCGCTCTTGCTCTTCATGGCAAGGAAGCAAAAGATACAGCAGCCAGAGCAACAGAGCGTTTAATGCGAATTTAGCATCTTGTTTGCCCGCTCGATCCTGCTGTCCATCAGGCCCTCGATCCACGTGTGGAACTCGCGCTCGGCCGCTTCAAAAGTGCAGTTGTTCTTGCTCATGTATTTCTGGACAAATTTTACTTTGGTCCACAGGTAGGCTAGCTCGTCGCCGTCATCGAGGCTCATAAGCACACGACTTTAGAGATGTGAACATCATACTTAAGGTTGACGCCTATTGGCAAAAGCATATCAACGTGCAAAACTGAATTATGAGATAATGATAAAAGGCAAAGTTGCGATTATCACGGGGGCAAGCAGCGGAATAGGCTACGCCACTGCCCTTGCGTTGTCGCGGGCCGGCGCCAAGATAGCGGCAGGCGCAAGGCGCGCCGACAGACTCGAGTCGCTGCAGAGCGAGATCGCCAACAGCGGCGGAGAAATTCTTATTCACAAGTTGGACGTCACGAAAAAGAACGAGTGCGATACTTTCGTCGACGTCGTGGTGAAAAAGTGGGACGCCGTGGACATACTTGTCAACAACGCCGGCCTCATGCCATTGAGCTTTTTCAAGAGCCTCAAGGTTGAAGAGTGGGACCGGATGATAGACGTCAACATAAAGGGAGTGCTCTACTGCACAGCAGCTGTAATCACACATATGCTGGCCAAAAAATCTGGGCACATCGTCAATATCTCTTCCGTGGCCGGAAGGGTGGTGTTCCCGGCCGGGAGCGTCTACTGCGCGACAAAGCACGCGGTTGTGGCGCTCAGCGAGGGGCTGAGGCAGGAGTTCAGCCAGAGGTCAAACATACGGGTCACCTGCATCGAGCCGGGAGTAGTCGCGACCGAGCTCACAAACACGATAACTGACAAGGCCCTGGAAAAGTTTGTTGAGTCGACAAGACAGATGGAGGCGCTGCAGGCAGAGGACATCGCAAACGCGATACTGTTTGCAGTTGAGTCGCCCAGCCACATGAACGTGAACGAGATACTAATAAGACCGACAACGCAGGAGAGGTAAACTCCCTTCGAGGACTCCTCAAGAGTGAGCAAGCGATAATGCGAGGGCTGCGGTGCAGGGGATAAACGTGGCAGTCGGCTAAGGCGAGTCAATCTCTTCGAAAATGTCGATGTGCCTTCGCATCCCGTGAGTCTTGATGTACTTTAACAGCTCGTCATGGTCTTCTTGCCGGAAATAGCGCTTCATCCTTTCCAGCGTCGCGTCATCATACAGCGCGTGGTTTTTTTCCTCCGGCATCACTGTTATAGCGCATTCATCACTAAAAAGTTTTTACATAGTCTTCACATCTTTTTGCTGATGGGAAAGCGAATTTTGATCCTTGGAGCCGGCTTTGGCGGCCTGGCAGCGGCCACCGCGCTCAGGAAAGGGCTCAGCCAGGAACACCGCGTCATTATTGTGGACAGGAAAAAGTCGTTCATGATGGGACTTGTGAAATTGTGGATACTGGATGGGAGCCGCAAGCTCGAAGAGTCCCAGACGCTCCTTGACGGGCTGAACGCAAAGGGAATCGAGTACCTCAACGACGAGGTAGCCAAGATCGATATTACATCAAACAGGGTGCAGGCAAGGGACCACGGCTGGATTGAATACGACTACCTGGTAGTTGCGCTGGGCGCCGAGCTTGTACCGGACAGGATAGCCGGGTTTGTCGGCAGGGGCTACAACCTTTATGACGCACAGCAGGTCCCCAAGCTGCGCGACCGGCTGCTAGAGCTAGAACGCGGCAGGGTGGCAATTGCGATAATGGGCATGCCCTACAAGTGCCCGCCGGCGCCATACGAGGCGTCGCTTATAATCGAGAGCATCCTGACAGGGCAGGGTACCAGGGGCTCTATCGAAATCGACATTTACGCGCCTGCCCCAATTGCTCTCCCGGTTGCCGGGCCACAGGTGAGCGCAAACGTCGTGGAGATAGTTTCGCAGCGCGGCATACTGTTCCACCCGTCGCACAAGCTCAAGTCAGTGTCTGACAAGCTAGAATTTGAGAACGGCAGCAAGGCAGACTATGATGTGCTTGTCGGCATCCCGCCCCACCGGGCCCCGGAAGTGGTCAGGAGCTCCGGCTTGGCAGAGGGCGACTGGGTGGCAGTCGACAGGAACACGATGAAGACCCGCCATGCGAACGTCTTTGCGATAGGCGACGTGACAGAGATAAAGGTGGGCGCGATGGCCCTGCCCAAGGCCGGCATATTTGCCGAAGAGCAGGCAAAAGTCGCCGCCAGGCAGATTATGGACGAGATCAGCGGCAGGCGGCCAGTTGCGGCATTTGCTGGTCAAGGATATTGCTTCATGGAAACAGGCAACAGGCGCGCCGGCTACCTCGAAGCCGACTTTTTCAACCCCGCCGGCCCGATCGTCAGGCTAGAAGCGCCATCAGAGCAGAATTTTCAGAAAAAGCAGGACTTTGAAAGGACCAGAATAAAAGAATGGCTACTCTGACTTTTTGGCCATCGTGTAAAAGCCATGGGCAGAGATCAGGAACGCGGCAAGCGACATCTTGGTCGCAAACACCAAATTCCACGGGGTCTCGGGGTTGGGGTAGGGCACGTTGATGTCGTCAAACTCTATCACCCCCCTTAGTGCGTCGGCGGTAATGAACGAGTTCCACACAATAAAGTTGTAGACGAATTCATAGAGCGCCACGACCGCGATCACAAGCACTGACAGCTGTAGTATCGACTTGAGCCACTTTGGGATGCTCTTTACCCTGTTGCCACCAAGCCTTACCACGCAGTACCAGCCGACGACCGACACTATCATCAGGTATGTGACAAGCTTGGCAAACCCGGGGAACGGAAACTCGGTGTCGACCAGCACCTCGCCTATCACGATCCTGCCAGTCTGCACGTATTCGCCGATGCTGACATAGATGGCATAGAACGTTATGGCAGCCATGACGCCGGCGCAAAAGTAAAAGATACCAAGGAATACGCTCCTTTCCTTCAGGTCGTCCTTTTCAAAGGTCGTGTGCACGCCGTAAATTATTGGCACTAGTCATATAATTGATTTACTTTAGGGCTCCCAGCAACCTGTCTGCCGGGAGCGTGTTGAGGATGTCTTGCTGCGTCGCCCAGCCGCGCCTTGCCTGCCCGACGCCAAACGTGAGGAACGCATAGTGGATGGGGTGGTGCGCGTCAGAGTCGATAACCAATTTCACCCCATTCCTTACGGCCATCCTCACATACTCGTCCTTCAGGTCAAGTCTGTCATAGTGCGCGTCAATCTCGAGGACGGTGCCGGTATCCTTTGCAACTTCAACCACTTTTTCAACGTCGACAGGGTAGCCGGGCCGCTTGTTGATGAGCCTGCCAGTCGGGTGGAACAGTATGTCCACGCTCGGATTCTTTGCAGCTTGTACCAGCCGCTCGGTCTGGGCTTCAATTGGCAGTGAAAAGTGCGAGTGGATTGCCGCGCCCACTATGTCGAGCCTGTCAAGGACGTTGTTTGAAATGTCAAGCGAGCCGTCCTTCATGATGTTCACCTCTGCCGACGCAAGGACGCGGAACCCTATCAGCCTGTCGTTGAGCTCTGATATTTTTTCGGCCTGATCCAGGAGCTCCTGCTCGTCGAGGCCACCTGCCAGTGCAAGGCTCTTCGTGTGATCAGTGATTGCTATGTAGTCTAGCTCGAACGCCTTGGCGCCACGGGCCATATCCCCTATCGTGGCCGTGCCATCGCTGTTTTCACTGTGGACCTGCAAGTCGCCTTTCAGGCTCCCATATTCGACAAGCTTTGGAATTTTATTCTGCCTTGCAAGCTCTATCTCGCCAGCGTTCTCGCGCATCTCCGGCGGCACCCACTGCAGGCCAAGCTCCTGGTACACCTCTTCTTCCGTCGATCCTGCAACCTTTTTTTCGCCTTTGAAGACGCCCCATTCATTCAGCCGCAGCCCCTTTGCAATCGCTATCTTGCGTAATTCGACAGAATGTTCCTTGCTCCCGGTGAAATACTGGAGGGCCGAGCCCCAGCTTTCCTCCGGCACCACCAGCAGGTCTGCGTCTATGCCGCCTGCCAGCCTGACAAACGCCTTTGCCGGACCTCTGCCGATAATCTCCTGCACTTCAGGCATCGTGGTGAAAAACTCCATCACGGCCTCCGGGTCGCTTGCGGCCACGATGTAGTCGATGTCGCCTATCGTCTCCTTCATCCGGCGGAGCGAGCCGGCAGCCACCGCGCTTTTCACGCCTGCGATCTGCAATAACCGCGCCTCGATCTGCTTTACAAGCGGCCATACATCGCCTATTATGCGCCGGCCCTTCCCCCTTTTGAAAAACTCTATTCGCTTGAGCATGGCCTGCTCCTTTTTCTCGGTAAACCCGGGCACCGTACGCAGCCTGCCTTCTGTCGCAGCTTTTTCCAGCTCTGCAAGGTCCTTTATGCGCAGCTTGTCGTACAGCATCTTGATCGTCTTGGCCCCGACGCCCTCTATACCGTACAGCTCATCAATGTTGATGGGGATCTTTACTTTCAGCTCTTCAAGCTTGCGCACCTTTCCAGTCGTGATATATTCCTCTATCTTTGCCGCGATGGCCTTGCCGACCGAAGGGATTTCCAAGAGTCCGGCGACGCCATTCTTGCTGTAAATGTCGGCGACATTTTCAGACAGGCCTGCTATCGTGTCCGCAGCCCTGTCGTAGGCGCGGGCGCGGAACTGCACATTCGGGTCGTCCTCGCCCACCTCTGTGAGAAAGCCGAGGTCGCGCATCACCCTGGCCAA
>DATEUD010000016.1:0-4304 GCA_035283265.1 Nitrososphaera sp. | reverse complement strand
GTCTCGCCTTTTGGCGTCGGGAACATGACAGACGCGTGCTTTTCGTTCAGCACGACTGCCACTTGCACGCTGTCGACCATCCGCCTCTCTATGGCCCCCTTGTTCAGGAGCTCGTTGTGGCCCAGCTTTTTCAGCAGGTCCTTGCGGCCCTTTGGGATGATGACGTTCTTTGGTAGAACATAACTGTACTTGATGCCCTTTGACTTTACCCGGTCAATCGCCGGCTCTATCAGGTCAATCGGCACCTGGGGCACTATCTCGTAGACGTACTGGTCTGCGTTGCGGTATATGCCCTTCCAGCGCTCCAAGATTGCGACCACGCCCTTGACGTACTCGCACTTGTCAAGCGCGCCAAGCCGCATGATGAACTTTATCGGCAGTTCCCCAAGGACGTGCTCTGAAAAATACTCCTTGTGTTTTGACAAATAGTTGAAAGTCGGGATCTGCTTGATTATCGTGCTGCCATAAGTCGTCAGCGAAAACACGCCTTCTGGGTTTTTCTCTATCAGGCCGGCATCCTGCAGGCGGTTGACGTTCCTGTGAGCCTCCTGGATCGTGATTCCGAGGTCCTTTGCCAGCTGCGATATCTTGGCCTTTTTCTCGCTTATCCGAAAGATTATTGAGAGGCGCTGCTCGCTTGCGAGCTCGAAGAAGGTCTTTTCCGTGTCGACATATGCGCTGACCGACTCGTCGGCGTCGCGGGCGGGCATGCTATTGCATCACAGGCGCATTGTTAAAAGCGTTGCACCTAGTGGTGGTGCTCTACCGGCGGGTTCTTGTTGGCATTCATCGTGGTCCACCTGCCGAGTGCGATGAGCGCGATGCCCACTGCAAGAAGGACATAGTCTGCTGGAAGGGCCACTGCCCAGACAGCATTTACCTGTGCGGCTACGATGAAAAGTACTGCAAGAAAGGCTAGTGCTATGCCTGCAATGGACTCTCCGTTGATCCGTTCCATCGCTGACAAGTTGTTCTACATTCAGTATATTAATTTTTGTAAAATTAGCTAGTGTTCTCGGACGAACGTGCCCCTGCACTGCTCGCATACGGTCTCGTCGATGTTTGACTCGATGCTGTGGTGCACGTCGCAGATGAGCAGCGTGTAGCGCATGTAGTTTGTCAGGCCGACGAACTTGGCAAGCGTGCTTGGCGTGTATGCCTTGTGAGTCGACAGCTCGCGTGCGATATCGTCTATCATGCGCATTACCTCCATTATCGACCCCAACTTGGAGATCAGTTCCAAGTCTCCTCTTGTGCCCCGGACGTAGTTGCTGACTGCCGCCTGGGTGATGCCAAGAACCTTGGCGACGTCCTCTTCCCTGAGCGAGTACTCCTTGATGAGTTTCCTGGCAAGGATTGCCCGCACGGCGGGAATGAGCGACTTTGCTTCGATCTCTGAAGGTAACAACATTGCAGTAGGAACGAATTCCTTTTTTATTATTTAAAGATTGGGTTATTGTCCTCTTTAGAATCACACGCTTATTGCCACTTAACATGAAAAAAGGTTCATTGACAGGCAGTTTATAGGACTGAAGAAGGAAAAATAGGGCGAGCCAGTTGATTGGACTAGCTCGATCTAGTTCTTTGCTGTCGTTGGGGGGTTGTTGTTGTTATTGTTGTTGTTATTACCGCCAGTGGCTGTCGTCGGCGGATTATTGCTGTTGTTGGAGTTGTTGTTGTCTGCGCACGCCAGCGATGTGGGAGATATGATCGCTCCTGCAGCCAAGGCTACGATAGCCAAAGTCGCGATTGCGAGAATCATTCTTGATCCTATCATGTCAATAATACTAGAGCCTCCCTCTATAAGAAGATCTATGGAAGAATGTTCTATTCGAACAAGCGGCAATAATGAAGGTTACACTCAGGAAATTCATGTCACTAGCTGGGTATGTCGTTTTTAGGACTGACCTCACCCTGTCATTGAATGGGAGCGGTGGCTAATGTGGCACTACCTTATTGCACATGAACTGAGCTTGGGCTGTAGTATTGCCCTGTGATTTCATGAAGTTTACACACTCCTTTTTACTCACAAAAAGTTCGTGCCACGCATCTGCAGATTGAGCTGCGGAGATAGCTATAACTCCTAACAGGGCAACTGCTGCCGCGATAGCAATAATTGCCAGTCTAGTAGTTGGTTCTTGTAGCTTCATAGCAAATACCAAGAACACTAGGCTTTCTTAAAAAGACTGGCGGATATTAGGTATAGAAAAAAGCTCTATTCTATCTTGGTTAGTTTTTAGGACTGAAAAAAGGGAGGGTTAGCCGTCTACCCCAAACATCATGACCAGCTTGCCCTTGACCAGCTCTTGCTCGTAGCGCAGCAGCTTATCACTCTCGAGAGCCTTGAGTAACTCTAGCGCCTCCCGCCCCCTCAGAGTCGCTATATAGGACCTTTCGGATTTCATCAAGCTTCCCTCCACAACTCCAGCACCGGCTCGCCCTTGACTATGCGGTATCGCAGGTCCTGGTTTACGTTCGGATTCAGACCCTTGATAATGTTTAGTGCAGTGGCGCCATCCACGCTGCAGATCTTTCGCATCTTCGTGGGCCTCCCTCTATCGGCCATTGCGCTCCGGCCTTGGTTATGATCCATTAGCCATTGCTCTCCGGCCTTGGTTATGGTACCCTGCTCGTCCGTATGCAACGTGATTCCGCCGATGTGCATAGCCATGATAACGGCTTGCTGGTGCTGTCTCAAACCTTGGAGCTGTTCTTCGGTGGTGGCCATCACTGGCGGGATGCAACAGCAGTCCAGACAACAGGGGACCGTGTGTTGAATTCCGTCGAGGTCGACAGCTGTCACCAATGCTAGGTTCTTTGGTTCGCCTATTCAGACGCTATTTATAGGCCGCGGGCCTTACCCCAAAAAGAATGAAGGCGGTCTTTCTCAAGGGGCAGAGCGCTGTCTCTGTTGACGACGTCAGCGACCCCGTGATTGCCGGCGCCGGCGACGTCATTGTCAGAATGCGCGTCTGCGGACTGTGCGGCTCTGACCTTGAAAAGGTGTATGGCGAGTACGGCATGACATCAGGCAGGCTCGGGCACGAGCCGGCAGGAGTGGTCGTTACCGTCGGCAAGGATGTCAAGGGCTTTGCGCCCGGTGACAGGGTATTCGTGCACCACCACGTCCCCTGCTATTCATGCCACTATTGCATCCACGGCGACCACACGATGTGCCCTGAATACCAGAAGAGCAACATCAGCCCGTGCGGCCTTGCGGAACAGTTCTTGGTGTCGGCGTGGAACGTATCAAGGGGCGGCCTCATCAGGTTGCCGGAAGGCATTACGTTTGACGAAGCATCATTGATTGAACCGTTTGCGTGCTGCATCCGCGCCTGGAACAAGAGCGGCTTTCGAGCCGGCGACGACGTGGCGGTGCTGGGCGCAGGTCCGGCGGGGCTCATGCACGTCATATTGGCGAAGGCGTTTGACGCAGGGAAGCTGTTCGTGTCTGACGTCAACGATTTCAGGCTAAAGTTTGCTGCAAAGTATGGCGTTGCAACGTTTAACTCCATTTCAGACCAGAACTTTGCCCAGGAGATAAAGGAGCAGACTGGCGGCCGGGGCGTAGATGTCGCAATAGTCGCGACTGGCAGCACGAAGGCGCTATTGCAAGCGTTTGACCTGGCAAGGCGCGGCGGCAAGGTCGTGCTCTTTGGCGTCCCGCCCAAGGCATCGAATTTGTCATATGACATGAGCAGGCTATACTCAAACGAGCATTCGCTTATACCGAGTTACGCCGCGTCCGAAGTCGAGACGAACCAGGCGATAAGGATGATGGCGGAAAAGCGCGTTGACGTTGCCCCTCTCATAACGCACCGCTTTGACATCAAAGATGCGTCCGAGGCGATCAAGTGCGCGCACGAGGCCAAGGACGCCATGAAGGTAATAGTCACGTCGGACGCGTAGAAACTATATATAATAAAAACGGCCCCGGGGCTGCGATACACGATGGACTGGGGAATGAAAAACCGCATTTCCAGGATAATCAAACCGCAGGACGGCCGCTGCCTCATGCTTGCAGTGGACCACGGCTATTTCCTTGGCCCCACCGAGCGTCTTGAAAACGCCGCCGAGACTGTAAGGCCACTTCTCCCGTACGCCGACTCACTCATGCTCACTCGTGGGATCCTGCGTAACTGCATCCCGGGAGAAAGGGACGTTCCAATAGTGCTTCGCGTGTCAGGAGGAACCAGCATCGTCGGCGAAGATCTGTCCAAAGAAACGATAACCACGTCCATTGAAGAGGCAATCAAGCTGAACGTTTCGTGCCTTGCGCTTTCAATATTTGTAGGTTCAAGATA
>DATEUD010000015.1:0-2758 GCA_035283265.1 Nitrososphaera sp. | reverse complement strand
GATATTTACCGTACCGTTTGAAAACGCCCTTATCTCGAACATGCCCATAGGCCCGTTCCAAAATACAGTCCCGCCGCCGTTGCCACCGACCTCTGCCGAGTAGCGCTCTATTGTTTCATTGCCGATGTCAAAGCCTGACATGCCGCTTGGAATGTCTCCCCTGACCATGGTAATGGAAGTGTCGGTTGGCGAAGTGGCGCAGACGTGGTCGATCGGAAGCATTATCTTGTCGTCGTATGTGGAAAGGGCCTTTGCGACCCACGACAGGCGCTCCTCGTCAATGAGAGAGTTGCCCGTCTTGACCCCCTTTGCCTTGAGGAACGTGTACGCCGCCGCCCCGCCTATCATGACCTTGTCTGCCTTTGGCAGTAGGTGCTCCAGCGCGCCAATCTTGTCCTTTATCTTGACACCGCCGACTACGAGGGTGAAGGGCTTTTTCGGGTTTTCCCTTATCATGGATAGGTATTCCACCTCCTTGCTCAGGTTAAAGCCGGCAAGCCTGGTGTCAAAGAGCCACGCCGCGCCATAAGTCGAAGAGTGCTTCCTATGGGAAGTGCTGAAGGCGTCATTGACGTAGATGTCTGCAAGCGACGCGAGTTGTTTGCTGAACTCAGGGTCGTTCAGCTCCTCTTCCTTGTGGAAACGCAGGTTTTCAAGCAAGAGTATATCGCCCTTGCCCATCTTGCTTATCTCGTCTTCAACTTCAAAACCGACGCAGTCATCCGCAAACCGTATCGGGGTCCGTGATCTGCCGATAATGTCTGACAGGCGCTTTGCAACGGGCGCGAGTGAATGCTGCCTGTCCGGCCCGTCCGGCCTGCCAAGGTGCGACGCAAGTATGACTCTGGCCCCGCGCTTTGTCAGGTATTCAATTGTCGGGAGGGACATGCGGATTCTATAGTCTTCACCTATCGCGCCGTTGTTCACGCTGACGTTGAAATCGACTCTGACGAGCACCCTTTTTCCGTCAAATTGCGAGTCTGGCAGATCGGCGATAGTTCTCAAGGGCAACTGGACGATCGGTAAAATGAAGGGGTTTAATTTATCTTTATAAGAAAAGAGCTACCAAAAGGAGCTCCTTACCAGAAGCAACTTTCATAGTGCGTTTAATAAAATAACCTGCAAAAATATACTTGAGTGATCAAGCCCGCAGCCGGCAGGCCGGCAGGCCGGCAGACCTTGTAAATGAAGGCCCCATTGCGGGCCAGAGGATCGCCAAGATTTCCGTGGTGACCTTGGTCAGCATCGGGATTGCCGAAATAATAACGGGGCAGTTGAGCGGAAGCGTCGTAGCGACCGCAGACTGAATCGACTCGCTTTCAGATGCAATGATCTCGTTCATTGTCCCCATTGGCATGCGCATAGCCCACAGGCCGGCTGACAAAAAATTCCCTTTGACTACCACAAGGATGAAAGCTTTGCCGCGCTCATTGCAGCAATCGGCATCGTCGCGATAGCCGGGTTCATCCTTTGGTATCGGATGCTACGGTGTTGTCATGCACAGGCTCGCCTGATTCTGACAAGAACATTAATAAAATAAACAGCAAGAACCCGATCCGTGAGCAGCTTTATACCGAAAAAAGTCCTTGGCAAGTTCATGCACATTACCAACGAGCCGCTGAAAAGGCAGAGCGGCAAATCGCTTGTGTTTTTCATGGGCGCCGGCTTTTGCCCGTTCTGCGCGGCAGAGCGCTGGGCGATAGTCAATGCATTGAGCAACTTTGGCAAATGGGAGGGGCTTGTCGAGACTGCAAGCGCAGATCATGACGAAAAGTACCTGAACATACCAACTGTTAGCTTTACGCGCGCAAAATACGATGGCGACTACGTCGAGTTTGTGGGGCGCGAAACTGCCGACAGAAATTTTGAGCCGCTGCAAGAGCTCGGCGAAAAGGACTATGAGATTCTTGACACGTTCAACCCTGACCAGATAATCCCGTTTCTGCTAATCGATGGGCAGTTCATGCAGGCCGGAGCCGGCTACAGCCCGCAAATTCTGGAGGGAATGGATCATGCCAAAGTCAGGGCCGAGCTTACAAATCCTGCTTCTCGAGTTGGAAAAGCAATGAAAACAGAAATTGACAACATTACCGCGCTCGTTTGCAAGAGCACAGCCGGCAAGGGGGACGTTTGCAATTCAGATAACATCAAGAATTTGGCTGGCAAGATCTAGTCTTCGGCAACCGCTACCTGCTCTTTTAGCGGGGTTATCCTGACAGTCGTCGGGCACCCGAGCTTGCTTGAAGCAACCTTGAAGCCTTCCTTTGCAAGGTTTAGGTTTGCTGCTGCCACGTGGGCTTCAAATAGGACCTGCCCCGGCTTGACCCGCGCTGCAAGGCCGGTCGCCTTGCCAAAGGCGCGCCTCATTCCCTCTTGGAGACGGTCTGCGCCTGCGGTAGCGATCATCTTGTTCTCCCTGAGGACGACATGGGGGTAGACCCTGAGCATCGAGAAAAAGCTCATCTCGCCAACCGTCGCCATCCTCTTGTTGGCCCCAAGCCTGGCGGCTTCAAGGGCGTTGTGCCTTATCTGGATCTTTTCAGTCGCCAGCAATTCAAGCTTGTAATCATAATTGTCGCTGGGCTGACCAGAAGAAAACCTTGCAATCTTGATCTGTGGCTTGCCGGCAATGTATTCGCGCCGGACATACGGCATACCGCGAGTTTCTCGATAATTAACTCCCTTCATTTCAATCACTAAATTTGAATGCTTAAATGTGGTAGTTTGGTGTGATTTAATCGTTATGTCGTCAGCTCCG
>DATEUD010000014.1:0-10924 GCA_035283265.1 Nitrososphaera sp. | reverse complement strand
GTCGCTGAAGCTACTTTGTTACGCTATCCCAGTAGTCGTCTACCCTTTTCTGCAGCTCTTGAATTACTTTTTCCTGCCTGACTGGCTTGAACAGGTGCTCAAACCTTCCTTGCATTTTCAGGTACTCTTCTACCGGCTTTCTCTTGCGGACTATTAGCGAGTGAGTAACGTGCCCGTACACTGCATCTTTCAGGGGCCAGACGCCCGTGTCAACTGCCATCTTTGCGATTCTTATCACACCGTCTGAATTGACATCCCATCCCGGCGGGCACGGAGAATGTGCAATGAACAGTTTGGGTCCTTTATACTGAGATGCATTTTCTGTCTTCCTCATCATGTCAGGGATGTGCGCCGGAGATAGCGTGGCTATGTATGGAGGGTTGTGCGCCCTCCATATCTCAAACAAGTCTTTCTTGGCAAGCAGGTGACCCTCCGGGAACAGGCGTGTCGGGAGTGTCGTCTTTGTAGCAGAGCCATATGGAGAAGACCCGGATGCCTGAAATCCTGTATTGGAATACGCCTCATTGTCATAGACTAAATAGTAAAAGTCAAGATTCCTGTGCATGGCGCCGGAGGTCGATTGAAGGCCAATGTCGGCTGCAGCGCCGTCGCCGGTAAGCACAACGACCTTCAGGTCAGCTTCTGCAGCCACTTTGCCTTTCTTTATGAGTATGTCTAGCGCGTCCGTCACTCCCTGCGCAGCTGTGGGAGCGCCGGGCATGGACGTATAGAACCAAGATGACTTGAATGGAGTGTACGGAAAAACTGAGAGCAGGCTCATGCATCCAGCAGCGTTAACAGTAACAACGTTCGGACCGAGGATCTTTTCAAACAGCCTTACAAGCAGGACGCCTCCGCAACCCGAGCAGAGCATGCCGCCGGGAGTCAGGTTTTCATCCAGTGGGATGTCTTTCAGGGTCTTGTATTCGCCGCTCAACTGGCCACTTCCGATATTTCCTTGCCCGCAATTTGCAGCATTCCCTTTACCGCGCCCCAGTCCTTGTCGGTAAACAGCATAACGCTGTGCAAGGGCGCGGCGCCTTCTTTCACGGACGTCTCAGTCACGGAAAGCATGTGCCTGAATTCGTCGAGGCTTATGCGCTTGCCTCCTAGGCCCCCAATGAACGACACTATTTGCTGAGGCCTGTCGTTTCTGTGGTACAGTGCACCTTGGATCTCAGGATAGAGGATGCCCCCGCTACCTATCGATATGTTCTGGTCAAGGACTGCAACTCCTTTCTTGCCAGCTAGTTTTGCCGCCACATCTCGCCGCGGGAAGGGCCTTACCAGCCTTATTCTTAGCAATCCAACCTTTTTGCCGGCTTTGCGGAGCTCATTGACAGCCGCTTTTGCCATGGTCGTAAAGGAGTTGGTCATGACGATGGTATAGTCCGCGTCTTGCAGCATGAATTCCTCTACTGCATTGTACTCCCTGCCAAAGGTCTTGGCAAAATCCCTTGATGCCTCTTCATGGACTTTCAGTGCATTAAGCGAGGCAAGATGCATCTGGTACTTGAAATATGAATATGCCCTTCCGTCAAGAACCGCGACTGCCACAGACATGGGGTTCTTGGCGCTCATGTAACCTGCCACGGGCTTGAATTCCGGCAGGAATTCTGATACTTGCTGCGGTTCTGGAACGAAGATCGGTTCCCTTGTATATGAAAGGTAAAACCCGTCCAAATTCACTATGGCAGGAAGCCTCACCCGGCTATCCTCAGCTATTTTGTAAGCCATGATAACAGAATCGAGTGCCTCTTGGCATGTCTCTGAGTGTATCTGTAAAAAGCCGCTATCCCTCGCCGATAGCACATCGTTGTGATCCGGCTCGAGCGTCATTGGCGCTGCTACTGCTCGGGATACGTTAGCCATCACGAAAGGCGCCCTCCAGCCTGCAACGTTGTAGAGCATTTCAAACCCGTAAAGCAGCCCTTGGCTTGAAGTTGCGGTAAACGTCCTTACTCCTGCAACCGACGCGGCGCCCGCCGCGCTTAACATCGAGTGCTCCGATTCCAGCGTGACAAGTTTGGCGTCCATCCCGCCCTCGTTTATCCATTTCGACAGCAGCTCGATGATTTCCGTCTGCGGCGTAATCGGGTATGCAGGAATGTAGTCGACATTGCAGAGCTTCGCGCCTGTGGCTATGGCCGCGTTGCCTGTCAACAGCAGCTTCTTGGTCATTCTTTACTCCTCCTTTCTATGAAAATCGCTTTTGTAGGGGACTCGGTAAAGCAGATGTTGCAGCCTTTGCAAGCGCCGTAATCAACAATTGGATACTTGCTATCACCGTCAATCGTTATAGCGCTGTCAGGGCAGTAGACAAAGCTTATCATGCACTTTGTGCATTTGTCAAGATCTATTATTGGCTTGAAATTGCTCCAGTCCCCCACCCTTCGCGTCCTAGCGTTGCCCGGAGAAACGATCGTGCAGGTAGATATTTTTGGATCCTGATATTCCAGTTCTACGCAGGCAGCGGACTTCCCGTTACGCTGTATGGGCCCTTCGCTTAACTTGATCGGCTCAGCAAGGTCAAATGCCTGCTGTGCAAGATAGATGTTTCGCTCCAGCTCATCTCCACCTACCCTGATATTCGTGAGCTCGAGGTCGAGCGATTGCCTCAGATCATTGAAATCCAGGCCCAGCATTCTGCCTATCGTGCCTGCCAGAGCAACGCTAGCCATGGCATTCCTGCCGATGATCCTGCTTGCAAGTTCTGACAGATCTATCACAGCCAAGGCATGACCTATCCCGTACTTGGAGCGAATTTGTTCTGCAGACTTACCGGTATTAAGTAGGATTACAGTCTTGTCGGCAATGTCCGCAAGCAGATCGATTGTAGAGTCGTCCAGAAGGGAATCGTCGGCAATGGCCAAGAGCGAAGGGTTCGACATGTGGCCTCTCAAGTATTGGCTCTTCGGAGATGCGCACAAAAGCAGTAACCGGGGCTCCTCTCCTTTCAGCCCCATATATGGGCTGGTCCTGCACATAGTGCCCTCCCAGAAAGGCTGCGGTGCCAATAATGTGCGCAGCCGACTTGATGCCCTGTCCGCCCCTTCCTATCATGCGGATTGAATTCGCAGCCGTAGGATATGCTATGATCCTTCGAGCATGCATTAAACCAAGAGGTATGCTCTGCAATGCAGAGCAAGTCCGATACGGCCTTTAGTGACTAGGAATTTGCTGATACTATCACATTGATGGAATAGACGCTTGCAGGGCTTTCAGGTGCCCAAGGCCTTACGTATTCCAGCTTGATCGTAGTTTTTCCTTCTTCCGATGCTTCAAATGTCAATACCTGCTTGCCGCTGGCTCCGACAAGCCCGGATTCTGAAGGAATG
Organism: Nitrososphaera sp.; assembly: GCA_035283265.1. Taxonomy (GTDB): domain Archaea; phylum Thermoproteota; class Nitrososphaeria; order Nitrososphaerales; family Nitrososphaeraceae; genus Nitrososphaera. Next base: position 7,586 of record DATEUD010000014.1, on the reverse strand, counting down.
TATTCGTCATTCACCAGCCTGGCGATTGTTTCGTCTATGCTTCTGACCTGCCACAGGTAGCCTGTTGATGGGTTCGAGTCCATCGTTATCTGGAATTCCTCATTAGCAGAAGTATAGACAGATGTGTTTGCCGGGACCTGCCCACCGGCAAAGCCGCCTATCTCAAACGTTGCATGTATGCTTGCCCAGACCTCGTTGGTGCCCGGTATGATAGGAGTCGTTGCCGATGGCTCACCAGCCGCATATTCGTATCCTCTCTTGGGGTAGATTATTGCAGGATAGCCGTCAAGGTTGATGTTCAATACGTCAATTATTTCCATGCCAAGCGGTTCAAGTGCGATCTTGGCTTTGTTACGTGCGTCCTGCACAGCTTCTGCTATCAGATCATTCCTTATTTCGTCCTGTCTTTGGCTAGATACCGAGAAGTAAAGGTACTCCACCCTATTGGCGCCCGCTTCCACTGCAGAATCAATCCATTGGCCTGCCCTGTCGAGCTGTGTGCTGTCCACCACAATGCCATTGACGGCTTTGTACCCAACCAAGATTTGTTTTAGTGTAGGCGGCGGGCAGTACTTTTGAACTTGGTCGCCCTTACTGTATTGAATGCATTCGACAGGGATCTCCACGTATTCATAAATAGGATAAACATTGTAATATGAGGTGCCGATTTCTGCTTCAGAAACCCTGGCTTCTATCAGGGCTTCGACTACCAAAGTAGTAATATCGGCGTTAGCTTGCGTCGCCTGTTGTGCGGTTTTTTCTTGACTTTCGACTGCAAATGAAATGGCCACCTGGTCGGGAGACACTTTTGCGCTCGAGGTGCCTGTCACAGAGATGGTTCTTGTTTCATTATGGAAGTTTTCTAATTGGAAAGCTGCATTAGCTGCAATGGCAGAAGATTGCGTCCCAAAAAATGCTCCTGTCAGGGCAAGTGTTGCAACAATTCCTAGAAAAATAAATGCTGTAAGGATTCTTGTTTTCATCCAGCAAGCGAAGCATGCAATGGCATAAAAAGAGCAAGCATTGCAGAAGAAACCGGCAACTTATGTAGTATCGTCTTGCTGAGGCATACTATGGAATCTTCAACCCAGATCCTGAGCAACTGCCAGTACAACATGGCCAAGCAGCTTGAAAAGAAGCTTCAGTTCCTGTGGAACGTTGATGGGTATGTGAAGGACGCCGAAAGAGAAGGAAATACGCAATGTGCAAAGATACTCAGGGAAATAAAGTCTGACGAGGAAAAGCATGCAAGGGTGCTCAAGCAGCTGCTAGGATTGAAGTAACAAGAAATCCGAAACTCCTTTTCTTTTTGTGTTCGTTGCAAGAAGGAAAATTGCTTGGTGCCTTGGTAGAACTTTATTCTTAACCCAATTTGTTCACCCGCGTCTTGTTTGTGCAAAGTTTCTCTAGGATCGGTACCTTGCCTTTCATCTAGGGATGCCGCTCGCAAGCTAAACTGTAGACTTGCTGACCCAAGACCATATGCGGTTGGCTCTATCAAAAAAGCTTACGAGAACTATCCTTGGATCGGCCAGGTGCTCCCTGCCTTGGGCTACAGCACGCAACAGCTCCGAGACCTAGAGGCGAGCATAAATGCCATTGGCTGCGACGCCGTACTGCTTGGAACTCCAGCAGACTTGAGGGCAAGGCTACGTATTTCAAAGCCGACCGCCAAGGTCAGGTTTGAAGGCAGGGATGCAGGAGAACCGGCATTTTCACAATATCTGAACAAGGTTTTTGTGGAGATCAGGGCAAAAACACCATAGAATTCTGGATTTGTAATGCACAGAATGGCAATGCGTTCGTCATCATTAATACCATCAAGCAAGCGTTATTGGTATGGCACTAAATCCCTCCATAAGAGTAAGGGCAGCTATGAGCAAGGATATCGTTTCAGTAGAAACAGAGCGCAGCATAAGGTCTGCAGTCAAGACCATGGTTAAGAATGATCTTGGCTCGGTTGTGATCACTGAAGACGGCAAGCCTGCGGGTATTGTTACAGAGCGCGACATAATGAAGTCAATAGGCTACGGCAAGGTAAACCTCGACACCAAAGTAGGCAAGATAATGAGCAAGCCATTGGTTTCGATAGGCTTTGACGCCACGCTTGGCGAAGCCGCTGAAATGATGATCAAGCGGAAGGTGCGGAGACTCTTGGTTAGAGAAGACAGCAAGTATGTTGGTATAATAACCCAGCGTGATCTGCAAAGGTTGATGACAGACACGTTCAAGTCCCTTCTTCTAATATGATGGAGAAGCGGTCAGGATGCCAAATAACATCTGCGTCATGTGCAGGGAAATATACGATACAAAAGATATTACTTTTGAGCAAAAACTGATCGCAGACGAGAACTTTTGCGCAGATTGCTGGGACAAACAGATCATGAAACTGATCTATGAGGAAGAGGAAGAAAGGGAGCGTGTAAAGCTCTAGCCGCGCTTCGATATCGTTGTCTTCATTCTTTTAGCGTTCAGCGCAAATTCCGTCAATCTATTCTTATCTGCGTGCCCTCTAAAGTAGGTTTCCGTTGAAAGACTATCTCCAATATGGCGTTTCTATACGTAAATTTGGCAGGGGCTCACATCTACGTCATGGGGAATGTCTATTTCACGATGATATTTCCTCCCAGGTGTATCTGCAGAAATCTCGACACTGCCCTCCCGGGCGTTAATCTTGATATCCTTCTTTTCTACCCCCGGAAGTTCGACTACAACCTTCACCCCTTTATCAGATGCGATTATGTCTGCCATAGGCTCTCTTTCAGCCGAAAGTCTGGGGCCGGCTATGCCTCTCCCCAGCTTCTTGACATTGCCAAATTCCCTTATCCAAGGTCTGCAGTCCGGGCCTATTGTCATCGAATATCCGTATACTATAGGTCCTATTTCTTGGACCTTATCGCCTTCTGGGGTTTCGTATTCCCTCACGAGCTCATTCAGCGATACAAACGGGCGTTCCTCCAACTGTTCTCCGAACATTCTGCCGATTTCCTTTTTCAATTGTTCCAGTTCCCAGAGTATGTGCCTAGTGCCAGTGCCAAGGCGAAGCCTTGGCCGCCACCAAGAGTACTTTTTTATCCATTCTTCGAAATCAGGATCCCAGTAACTCAATTCGCCGTTCTCATCACTAAGATGCTATTTAAGTGAAAAGAATTTTGTGCAATGCACTGCATTCCATATTTTTATCAAATAGAAGGTACACAATTTTTGCGACAGAGTTTGCCCAGAACAGTAGGTGAAGATAAGAGCACACATGACATCAAGGTCAGTCTGACAGTAGCCGAGGCGCATACATCCGACGTTGGAAGAAGGATAGCTCGAATAGATCCAAAAGTTGCAGAAGAGCTGGGACTGTCGACTGGAGATGCAATTGAAATCACCGCTGAAAAGGAAAAGACCACAGTGTTAAACTGGCCGGCGTATCAGGAAGATTATGGCAAAGGTTTGATACGGATCATGGCTATTCGCGCAGCAAGTTAGATGTCGGCATCAATGACAGAGTCGATGTAAAGAAAGTAGAGGTGAAGAAGGCAAAGAGTATCGTTATTGCGCCGACGGAGTCATTGCGAATAATGGGTGCTGAAGCTTACCTGACAGGAGTTCTAGACGGCCAGCTTGTAACCAAGGGAGACACAATTCCATTGTCCATAATGGGCCAGCGCGTAGACCTTGTGGTAACTGCCACAAATCCTGCCGGTGCAGTAATAATCAGCGAAAATACCCAGATTTCATTATCTGAAGAACCAGCTGCGGTGAAAGAAGGAGCGCCGACTGTTACTTATGAAGATGTAGGCGGCCTCGAACAGGAGGTTCAAAAAGTGAGGGAAATGATAGACCTCCCCTTAAGGCACCCAGAGTTGTTCAAGAGACTTGGAGTGGAAGCGCCGAAAGGGGTGCTCCTCCACGGAGCGCCTGGCACGGGCAAGACTCTACTAGCCAAAGCCATAGCAAATGAGACCAGCGCCAACTTTTATTCTATAAGCGGGCCGGAGATAATGAGCAAGTTCTATGGCGAATCAGAAAAGGGCGTGAGGGAGGTTTTCAGAAAAGCTAGGCAGGCTGCGCCATGCATCGTTTTCTTTGACGAGGTCGATGCGATAGCTCCCGTGCGGGGCAGCGGCTTTGGAGATTCTCACGTAACAGAAAGAGTCATCAGCCAGCTGCTTACAGAACTCGACGGTCTTGAAGTGTTAAGGAACGTGGTTGTGATTGCGGCTACGAACAGGCCCGACATTGTAGATCCCGCCCTTCTCAGGGCTGGCAGATTCGACAGGATGCTGTATATACCTCCACCAGACCGAAAGTCAAGGCTCCAGATAATCAAGATACATGCAGGCAAGGTTCCACTAGCAGACGATGTAAATACTGAAAGAATCGCAGACCGTACAGACGGATACACCGGTGCAGATATCGCATCGTTCGTACAGGCGGCGGTTATCCTTGCCATGCGGGAGCACATAGCAAAGTATTCCAGTCCAAAGGAAGCGGAAGAGCATGCTCAAGAGCTAAAAGTGCATTTGGGGCACGTTGAAGAGGCTATGAAAAAGATTAGGCCTTTGCCTGCACAAGAACTTGATTGGTACAAGCGCGTAGCAGAACAGTTTGGCAAGCCAAAGTTGCTTTCCGAAGCTAGCAGAGGAGTATTATGAAATCAATATCTTTTTCAGCATAAGTAAAGCGTTAAACAACCATTCGATTTACTCATCGTGAAAGGAGCCATTTTGCCACTTCGGGCCAGAGCTTCTTGTGCGCATTACTGCTAATACATAAAGCTACATGTCCGCCTGGGTTCTTTAAAACAAATGTGTCTTTGCTTGAAATGTGGACGTTTATAGCTGTGGACGAGTCAGGAGAAACAAGGTCATCTTTCTCTGAAATTATGGTTAACACAGGCATGGATATTTTCTTAAGGTCGACCTTTTCCTTTTTGCCTTCTTTAGTGGCAACTTCAATCCCTCTGGATATCAGCAGGTTGTTCCTGTAGCAATCGTTGATGATTTGCCGGTGGAGAACGCCCGGTATAGGGGGGGTATCATACAACCATCTTTCAACATCTATAAAAGTATCAACAAATTCCCTGTCATAAGATCTCTGGAAGAGTTTCAGGTACTTGTCAAACCCGTATCTGGGGGGGTTGCGCATCAGAAACCCCAAATTCAGTACCTGACCGTCCATGTGGCCAAATTCATCCATCATGCCGTCAACATCGATTGCCTTTGACCATCTTGCAAGTATAGTGTCGTCCTTGCTGAAATCTACAGGAACTGCCATAAGTACAAGGTTCCTGACCTCCTCAGGATTCAGGGTGGCGTGGATAAGCGCAAATATTCCGCCCCAGCAATATCCAAGAATTGATATCTTGTTTTCTTTGGTTTGATCTTTTACCACTTTGACGGCATCACCCAAATAGCCAAAGTAGTCTTCAAGCGACAGATGGTTGTCGCCCCAGTCAGGGTAGCCCCAGTCAAGCAGGTAGATGTCCAGACCATTAGATGCCAAAAGGTTTCTAACTACGCTTCGTTTTGGGTTCAGGTCCAGTATGTGGAAGGTGTTGATTGGAGCATAAACTATCAAAAGGGGTTGTTTCTTGACAGCCGAGGTCTCTTGGTGATATCCGCGATAATGTAGCAACCTTGCTTTTCCTTTTCTGTAAAGTACATCAAATGGTGCCAGATGAGATTCTTTTGGAATGAGCGAGAAAACCAATTGGCTCCTTACATACCAATCAAACAGCCGGTCTAAGTACTCTATAGGATAGCCAGCCTTTCTGAAGAATGAGCGCTGTTCCTGCAGCAATTGTGTGTATCTTGAAAGCAATGATGCAAAATGTTCGGATTTTAGTTCTACTTCTAGTTGCTCGTCAGCGTTCTTTAGCCACCTGTTGTATATCGATTCCAGCGTGTTGGAAGAAATTGTTCCTTTACCTCCGCCACCCATCGCAGCCTCAATTACATTTTCCCTTTCTTCTTCAACGGCTTTTTCAAACGCTCGCAAATAGACTGAATTGTACATATTCACCAGTCGGAGGCCATACAGATAAGCGTCAAACAATATTGATGCAGATTGGTTCATGTTCAATCCCGTCCTCTAACTCTTCGACTCTCCGGATTCTCCGATGCCTTCGATACCAAGCCTTTTGTGGAGAATTTCCCCGAGTTTATAGACCCATGGTTGTTCGAGCTCTTCAATATGTTTTATGAGCAGTTCATCGCTAATAAGAGCAGAAATTAAGGATTCGTTCTTTGCGATTGCCCGGTATATGTCCTTGTCAGTGACTATGCCGACCAATTTACTGTTGTCCACCACTGGAAGCCGGCGTATGTCCCTTGAAACAATAAGGCGCAGTGCTTCCTTGAGTGAAGTATATGAGGTTATGGTAGTCAGGGGATGGCTCATTAATTCCCGTGCTGAAAAATGGCTATGTGAAGGATCTATTGCAATATCCTTTACCACATCTGTTTCTGTTATAATGCCGATTGGAACCTTGTCAGTCTCTTTGTTGTTGGCTACGACAATCACGCTTCCTATCTTGTTGATTTGCATAACCTTGCAAGTCTGCTGCAATGAATCATTTTCACCGACGGTCTTGACATTTCTTATCATAACGCTCGAGACAGGTACATTTTCAAGACTCATGGGCTAGAGTACCGCGCATCCTATATCTAATGTACGTTTCATGTGCAACGCACTGCAAACATACTTGATATATATCAAACAGGACAACTTGGCATCAATTGCGACCTTTCCATCAAACAATGGTGACTTCGATAAGCGACATAATGTCAAAGAAGGTAGAAAGCGTAGCCGTATCTGACAATGCCCAAAAGGCCGCAAAGAAGATGCGAGATAAGAATGTGAGCTCCCTTGTTGTCATTGATAAAGGCGCAGAATCTCCGGTAGGGATACTTACAGAGCGCGACCTTGTACGCCGTGTTTGCGCCGAGGGAATAAATGGCAATGATGTACCTGTCAAACAGATACTTTCATCCCCACTTGTTACTATCGACCCCAAGTCGTCTATTGAAGTTGCGGCAAGCGTTATGACAAGCAACAAAGTCCGTCACCTGCTTGTTGTCGATAACGTAAGGAAGCCTATTGGGATATTGACTCCAAGCGACTTTACCAAGTATCTCAGATCCCTGCTAGACTTCGATGAAGTGAATGCGAGGATACTTGAATCGCTAAGAGAAGAAGATGAAAGTTAGAAAAAAAACAGGTTAGCAAGATATGCTGACGGGTTTTGCCCGTTCTCCGATATCTTTATTGCATAGGCTATTCAGCGCAAAAGCCGGATGTATTTAGCGATCCTAAGCTAACGTAATTGTGGCGATTATTCCGCTCTCAGTACGGGCAATTTCTGACTCAAACTTGCCTAGCTTTTCGAAGATATGTGCAAGCAACAGTTCCAACAAAATCGGAAGGATCTTGCTTTCTTTGTCTCTTATTACGAATACCATCTTCCCTTGCTTGATCTTTGTATCGTAGCTAAAGCCTAACATTTCGCCTTGCGCAATAAAGTATAACAACATGTCGTAGAGGTTTGCCTTTTCACTCTACCGGTTTACTGGTAATGACTCCTTTGGCATCCA
>DATEUD010000013.1:0-5435 GCA_035283265.1 Nitrososphaera sp. | reverse complement strand
CTTCTAATAACGAACATTGATGTCGCCGGAAACAACATTGATGTCGCCGTTATCGGTCCGAAGCAAGAGCGACCCGTCGTCGCCGACGTCCGCGGCCACGCCCTGAATAATCTTGTTGTTCTGCGTCACTGTTACTTTACGGCCTAGCATATCGGAGCTCTTCTTCCACTTCTGCAAAATTGCGATCGTGCCGTGCTGCTCCATCTCCAGGTAGTACCGCTCGAGATTCTCAAGCAGCAATTTTGTCAGGTCCAGCATGCTCACGTTGCGACCAAGCTCGTCCCTTATTGACGTTATCTTTACGCCGTCAAGACGCGCCGAGATTGCCGTGGAGTCGACGTTTGCGTTTATACCGATCCCAATGACCGCATAGTTGACCTGGTCTGCCTCTGCACTGATATCAAGCAATATGCCGGCCACCTTCTTGCCCGAGATCATGACGTCGTTTGGCCACTTTAGCCGGGCGTCAAGCTCCGCTGCCTTTATCGCGTCGCATACTGCAAGCGCGGCGACAAAGGGCAGGAGCGTTATTTTGGAGGTAGGTACTGCCGGCTTTAAAATTACAGAAAGCCACACACCTCCCTTTGGCGACAGCCACTTTCTCTTTTGCCTGCCCCGCCCGCTCTTTTGCTGCTCTGCAATGACGACTGCGCCGTGCGAATCGGGCTTGCTAGCAAGCGACAGTGCAAGGTTCTGGGTAGAGTCTGTGGTTTCGCGAAAGACTACCTGCTTGCCCACAAACAAAGTCCGGAGCACCCCTGCAAGCTCCCAGGGAAGGGGCAGGTCCGTATGGCCGGCGAGCCTGTAGCCCCGCCCGTGCCGGGATTCCACCACATAGCCGTACCTGCGCAGCGCTCTTATCTGCTTCCACACCGCGCTCCTTGAAATGCCAGCATTTTTGGCCAGAGCCTGGCCCGAAATGTAGCCTGCCTCTGACCTTAGCAACGAGAGGAATTCGCCTGGCTCGGGCATTTGTCATTATGTGGCAGCAGCAGGTAATATACTGATCAAACTAATTCTACCAGGTAGTCTGCGAACTTGCTTCGATTACGATTTATATCATCAGGGCACCTTTTCCAATGTGAAGAACCGTAGCAGGCCTGACATCATGGCCATCATTCTGGAGGCCGCTAACGGCGGGATAACAAAGACAAAGTTGCTTACACGTGCCAACCTTACGAGTGGCCAGCTGAAGCAGTATCTCGACGTCCTCGTTGAAAAAAGGCTCCTGACAGAGCTGTCTGACGAGGACAAGAGGCACATGGCCTACCGGACCACAGAAAAGGGCATGAGGTACTTGTCGATTTATTCGTCTCTGAAAAGCATCGCAGTCTTTCCCCAGAAAGAAGACTAGTCCTTATTCCACTTGTAGTAAACTGTCCCGCCCCTGCATTTTGCAAAGACGTCAGATTTGCTTTCCTTGAGCGAGCTTTTCACTTCAAGCTCGGCAAGCAATTGCTCGATTTCCCTGTCCTTCCTTTTTGGCGCAAGCAGGTTCAGGATCTCTTCCTTCGAATACATCCTCGAGGGGTCCTTCTTCAGTATCTTTTCAATTTCGCGCATCAGGCCTGCCATGCCAATCACTTTTTCTTTGTCCTTGCCGAGACTATCGACAACACGTCGCGGTCTTTCAGATGGTAGTTTGTCGGAAGTCGCAGGCCGTCCCGGGCGTCCAGCGCGTAGAGCATACCCTTTGCCAACTCGCTGTGGATCTCCCGCGCAAGGTCCTCGACTGTCGAGCCCGACCTCATCAGGTAGACATCGGGCAGCACGGTGCCGTGCTTGTCTGAAAATTTCCGCGAGTCGGCGACAGGGTATACGGCGTTCATCTTGAGCAGCTTGAACACGGCTACGTTTATCGCAAACTGGACGCCGGTGCGCATGTATTCGCCAAGGATGTCCTTGCGGATGAAATTCAGCGCCCACTTTTGCTTGTCGTTGAGCTTTGTCTGGTCCCTTATTTCAAAGCGCTCGTCGCCGGGGAGGTAGCGGATTATGCCCCTGCTCTCAGCCCGCCTGAGCGTCAATTCGGCGTCCGCGCTGGCAGGCACCACTATCATGTCCTTGAATTCTTCGCGCAGGCGGTTAAAGTTTTCAGTCGCTGTCGGCAGGTCGACCTTGTTCGCGACTAACAAAGTGGGCTTTGAGATGTCGCGCAGGCTCCAGCAAAAGTCCTTGCTCTCCTGCGGCCCAAAGTCGTCAAACGGCACCTCCGTCAGGCTGTTCTGCGCAAGTGCCAATTTTACATTATCTTCTTTTACGCCTATGCCGCGGAACACTTCCGTTATGGCAGGGATTATTTCCGTGCCTGTGCTCATGGCGTGCGATATCTTGTCGCGGTTTCCTTCCAGAAGCTTCAGGTACCACATGACCAGCTCCTCTTCAATGTCTGCAACGTCTGCAACCGGGTCACCTGACCCCGGCTCGGCTATCTTGCCTGACGCGTCGATGCTTCCAGACGCATCGACGATGTGCAGCAGAGCGTCAGACTGCGCGGCTATGGTAAGGAACTGGTTGCCAAGCCCTTTGCCTTCCCACGCGCCCTTGATAAGGCCGGGAAGGTCCACGAGCTCGACAGGTATAAAGCGCCAGCCGTCGGTGCAGCGCGAGTTCTTGGGCTGGTCCTGCAGGTTGAATTCCTTGTGGACGCAGAGCGTGATCGCGTGCGCGTTGCCTGTCGCGGGCTGCTTTGTGGTAAACGGGTAATTGGATATCTCGGCAGACAGGAGCGTGGCAGAGCTGAAGAACGTGGTCTTGCCGGTGTTTGTCTTGCCAATTAGCCCGATCTTTATCATGGGTTCTCCACCCTCTATTATTATTTATATACTCTGATCAGTGGACGTGGTGGCAAACAGCAGCAAGGTATCCGACGAGACCGATGAATCCTCCAAGCAGCGACACGTGGACAAAGAACCCGGGGTTCTCGGCAAGCGCAGACTTTTGCTTTGGTACAGGGATTGAGACTTGCATGGAGTATTATGGAGTTGCTGACGGATAAGACTTTCTAGAGCAGGCCAAACCTTTTTCCCGCTTCTGAAGCCAGAAGCCGTGCTTTTCTTCTTCAGGATCTTCTTCTTCGAGTTCTCTCAACTCTCCAATCTCATGCTGTTGGGCGACTTCTTTTAAGATCCTGAGCAGCTCCTGCTGGTTGTTTCCGGGCTCGGGAGCTTCACTCATGATTTGCTCGTGCTCTTCGGGCAGCTTGTCCACATGGTGCAGCCGCTCTCATCGACACGACCTTGGCGTTGCGCTCGTGAAGTTGCAAGACCATTTCGGCAGGGCGCAACTCAGTCGATATCTTGTCCTCTTCCAGCTGGCTTATCTTGTCCTTTAGCTCGCCGACCAGCTTGTCCTCCAGGTGCTATTGGAGCGTCTCGAGCTGCTGCTGGTTGCCTGCTCGCCTGGCATTTTCTTGAGGGATTTTTTCTCCTCTTGGTGCTTTTTTGTCATGGCCTGCAAGCGCTTGCGCTGCTACTGCTTTTCCTACTTTAGCTGCTCGCAGTATTTTTGCAAAACGCTTTTTTCAAGACGGCCGGCCGGATTCTTGTATTCGGTTTGCTCTAAAGCAATGCTGCAAACTGGACATTCTAGATCGGCAGAGCTCGCGGCACTACGATTTCGCTTTTTCCTTTTTACAAGAACTTGTATGTAGTCAAATACCCATACTTTGCGTGAGAAGTCCTCAGTCGCACGCCAGCCTGTCAAGCGCCATCTTGATCTCATCGCAGCGCCACGACATTTCGCTTATCTGGTCGGCTGTGAGCTCTGATTCCCATTTTTCAAGGGCCACTTTTGAAATTTCAGACGCGTGGTACAGCATTGCCCAGTAGGGGTGGTGCTCTGCCGTGGTGTAGGCAAGTTCGAGCATCTCTTCCAGCCCGGAAGAGGCGCGCCTGATGTAATCCGAGCCCTCGCCATAGATCCTGACAATGCCGGCGTCCCTATCGACTCCGATCTTTGTCGAAATCCTTTCCTTGTTTTCCAGCTCTTCCAGAACCGGCCTGACCCGCTCCAAAACCCTGTCGATGCTTGACATTTGGTACTAGTGGAATATTGTATAATTTAACCTAGTCCTCGAACAGCCTTTTGTGCTCTGCCAGCATGCACCTGTTGTAGACCACTTCAACGCCTTTTCCATTGCCATCTGCTCGGCCTCCTTGCTGTAGATGCCTTCCTGCGTCCAGATCACCTTGATGCCTTCATTCTTCAGGGTGTCCTGCACTGCTGCGGGCACGTGTTCTGACGGCTGAAAGATGTCGACGATGACTATCTTTTCCTGCACGCTGATCACAGCAGGATATGATTTGCGCCCCTGAATTTCGTTCGCAGTCGGGTTGACTGGGATTACGTTGTAACCGTGCTCGAGGAGATATTTCGGAACGTAATGGGCGGCACTGCCCTCATTCTTTGATATGCCGACCACCGCGATGTTATTCAGATCGTAGAACTTTTTTATTTCACTGTCCGAATGCGAGTCTACTTCCATCTCTATTCACATTCTTGTTTTCAGATTACTTCAAGGCAGTTATGAGCCTATCATGCCGGGCAGCTTTATCGGCGTGCGGTACGGCTGCACTTTTTTTATTCCGGGCTCGGCAGTTACCGTGACGTAATCCAGCTGCACCCCTTCAGGAGGCGAGAAGCTCATTGTTCCACCCGGCTGGAGCGTGGATATTACTGGCTCTTTTTCAGTGCCATAGTCGATCAGCACGTTTGTGAGCGGAAGCCTGCCCGTGTTCTTGACAACAACGCGCACATCGATAAAGGTCGGCTGCGCGTCCTTGAGCGCATCCACGCTAAGGTCATAGTCCTTTGTCGGAAGGGTAGAGGCAAACATTGCAATTAGGGCTACCGCGACGATCCCTGCCGCCGCTGCCACGACAAACGCAAGGCGCATTAAAAGAGGAACGGCCTGAGAATATTTAAGCATCTTGTGTGCGCCGGCGAGCGAGGAACTATATTACGTAACAAGATTGAATAATTGCTATTACAATTTCCAGGCAATTCATAACAAAGTGACAGATTCTCGACTTGGACTGGCGGAGCGGCTTGCCATTGCAGGACTAATCATTTTTGTGATTTATCGCGTTGTCGAAGTGGCAAAAGCCAGTGGAACGGCAGGGTTCCTGCGTGTTGCCAGCCCGATGTTCACGGGATTGCTGTTTGAGCTCGGCACACTCGCGCTTGCAGCAGCGGCGTTTGTATTGTCATGGAGCAACCGTCCATCATAGTGTCAATGGCGCTTATAGTTACAGGCCTCCTCATTGTCTGGGATGGCACAGCAATTGGCACCAGGTACTTTACAGTTCTGGCAGTGCCCGGCCCAATCATTGGCTTTGTCTATGGAGTAGCGATATTGGCGCTTGGAATAGTAGAGGGCATAAGCACTAGAATGGCGATGAAGACGGCAACAACTTTGGCGTGATTATTCGCCC
>DATEUD010000012.1:0-10988 GCA_035283265.1 Nitrososphaera sp. | reverse complement strand
GTCATGCAATTGCGACTTCTGTGTCAATAATTTTGGGATAGGCTCTAAGTATCCGGAATAATATGTCAGGCGCTAGAGTGCGAGAATAATGGACCATTGAAAAGATAAATGTTGAATAAAAAAAGAGTACTGCGAATGTTTTGCCAGAACGCAGTAACTTAACTTGTTGGTGTGTCTTGTGCAGCTGATGCCGCGCCATTTACGACCTCGGCTGTTGCGAACCTTGGCCCGACTTGGCTGACGCGGATCTTTGCGTTCTGACCTACTTTGCCGTCTTTTACAAAGATAACAAATCCTTGTATCCTTGCAATACCATCGCCTTTGCGGCTGATTTCCGTGATTTGTACCTCGTATTCCTTACCAGCTTCAACCGGTTTTGGACCGAAGTTCTCATCTCTTCCGTAACTCATACGTGAGCTTTTTCACACGGAGTCCCTATATAAATCAAGAAGCAGGTCTAAGATCCTATCCTGATGCCATCGTCGCATATCGATCGAAGGCATTCTATCGCTGAAAGCACCGCGAGGAAACTCGTCTTTGGGTTTCCCGGGCTCGGCACGTTGTTGATCGTTATTTTTATCTCACCAAAGCTGCCGACAGCGACAACCTCATGTTGATTCGTGGTTGCCTGTGGATCGACCACTACCCTGACTTTTGTTTTGTCGACGCCAATGCCTGCGAGGCTCAGCACCGCGGCCACGTTGACGTTTGCCGGGAACGCTCTAACTGCTTCTGACGCACTGCCTTCATAGATGAGCGTACTCTTGGTAATGACGTCAAGCTTGATCTTGCTTGTTTCAAAAAATGGCGCGCCTGCAAGAGCCTTCGGGCTTTTGGTGGTGGTGAGTGTGACTGAATCAAGTAGGTGTTTGACGCTCCTTATCGCGTCAATGCCTGCTATTGCGCCAGTCGGCACGTAAATCCTGCAGCCCTTTTTTGCAGACAGCTGCAAGAGCTCTGCCAGAAAGGCACTGTCTGCGAGGGCGCCAACGCTCATGACCATAATTTCCTTGCCGGCTTCAAGTATCGCCTTGCCAAATGCCCTTACGGCGTCTTGCGAGGCCGCCTCGACGATAATATCTGCGCCGGAAGCAATAAATGTACCAAAATCAGAATATGCATCGGGACTGCTGTGCAACCTTGCCCTAAGATTCTGCAGGTTGCTCTCTGCAATGTCAAAGAGCGCCACGAGCGAAGCGTTGGCTATCTTGTCAGAGTCCACAGCTATCGCAAGCTGGCTTCCGATAGTGCCGCAGCCTACAATCCCGACCTTTTTCTTTGGCATCTAGGATAAAAGAATTAGTTAGAAGGATTTTTACCTTCTGCCACCCCTGCGTTCTGGCTTCTTCTGACCCGGGAGCCTCTTCTTTTCAAACCGTTTGACAAAGTTGTCCTTGTTGCGAAGTCTGGCAATCGGGCTTGAGCGTGGTTTGCCCTGGATTTTTGGGGTCTGGCCTCTTACCTTGCCGGCCTTTGTAAGTGATCCGTGTGTTGGCATTGATTTCCGGCATGTAATTGTCGTTTGAATATTTATATTTGTATGCATGCGCCAATGGTGGCAAGTATTGCCTGTAATCTTGACTCCGAGGGCAGCGATCTCCTAGATTATACTACTTTAAATGTAGACTCTCTGTAATATTGCATGTTTATCAACAGACATGACGATGCTAGACCTTGACTACAAGCGCCGGCTCCTTGCGTTGAAGAAACAAAAGAATGCAGTGGTTCTGGCGCATAACTACCAGCTGCCAGAAGTGCAGGACGTAGCCGACTTGATCGGCGATTCGCTTGCGCTGTCAAAGAACGCGGCCACGACGGACGCAGACGTTATAGTATTTTGCGGAGTCCACTTTATGGCCGAGACTGCCTCGATACTCTGTCCCGAGAAAAAGGTCCTGATACCGGATCTCGAGGCCGGCTGCTCGCTGGCATCGACCATTAACGCTCATGAATTGCAGGCGTGGAAGGCAGAGCACCCAGACGCAGTGGTGGTAAGCTATGTCAACACTTCTGCAGATGTGAAAGCATTGTCTGACTATTGTTGCACGTCTTCAAACGCAGTCAAGGTGGTAAACAGCATCCCTAAAGACATGGAAGTGCTGTTCCTGCCAGACCTGTTTCTGGGCTCATACGTCGCGGAAGTGACAAAGAGGAAGAACATGTACATTTGGCCGGGCGAATGCCACGTGCACGCCGGCATAAAGGCGGAGGACATCAACAAGATGCTTGCCACCTTCAAGAACGCCGACTTTCTGGTTCACCCGGAATGCAGCTGCACCTCGTCGACAATGTACCACATGTCAAAGGGCGACCTGGCAAAGACGGGGCACATACTGTCCACGGAGGGCATGATGAAACACGCCAAGGCATCAGATGCGAAGCAATTCGTAGTCGCCACTGAAACAGGTATACTTTATAGAATGCAGAAGGAGAACCCTGACAAGGAGTTTGTGCCGATCAAGCGGGATGCAGTGTGCAAGTACATGAAAAAGATCACGTTGGAAAAGGTGTACAACGCGCTTGCGCATAATGTCTACGAAGTAAAGGTGCCAAAGGACGTTGCAGACAAAGCAAGACTTGCAATCGATCGCATGCTGGCTATTTCCTAACTTCTAGGCTGAAATCGACTGATTTTGGCGAGTGCGTGATATAGCCAAGCGAAATGAATTCGGGCTTGGCCCGCGCATACTGCCTGATGTTCTTTGCGTTTACGCCGCCAGAAATTTCTATCTTCACTTTATTGCGCAGGCCCCTTTTCGTGATCTCCCTTATCGCATCAGCAGCCTGCCTTGGGGTAAAGTTGTCCAGCATGACGATGTTGGCTCCTGCTGAAATTGCGGCTAGCGCTTCTTCCATGTTTTTTGCTTCGCATTCGATCTTTATGAATGATCCAACCATTTTCCTAGCAAGCCTTATGCATCTTTCAGCATCCCCTGCGAGCGCAATGTGGTTGTCCTTTATCAGCACCATGTCGTCAAGCCGCATCCTGTGGGTGCCGCCTCTGCCTGCAACAACCGCCTTCTTGTCAAAATAGCGCAGCCCCGGCGCGGTCTTGCGCGTCGCAAGTACCGTGACTCCGTTGGCAAGATCGGCCATGCGCTTTGTCTCGGTGGCTATGCCGCTCATCCTCATTATGATGTTGAGCGCAACCCTCTCTGTCTTTAAAATCATGCGGGCGTTGCCTGACACCTTCATGATTACTTTGCCCTTCTTAACCATTGACCCCTCTTTGGCCAGAATCTCGCTTTTGCAGCGGTTGATGTCAAAAAGCATCGCAGCCTCTTCAAGGCCGCATGCAACCGCCGGGCCTGACTTACATACAATTTCAGCTTTGGCTAGAAGATTGTCTGGAATGATGCTATCACTTGTAATGTCGCCTGAGCCAATGTCCTCCTGCAAAAAGTTTGCAAGCATTTCCCGGACGTTGAGAAATGTTTGTAGATCCTGCAATCTAGGAAACCTTCAGGGCGTACTTGTTGGCGGTGGTGATATCGAGCGTCTTGGCAACCTGTGACTTTGCAGGTTCAAAAACCAGTATGATGCCTGACCAGTCGGGGCTCAGGTCTGTTGACTTGCAGTTTGGGCATACCTTGCCGGTGGTCACAGTTTTGCATTTTCTGCATGCCTTTTCCTTGGCCAACTACTTTTTGTCTCCTTTCTTTTCTTTTGCAGCAGCTGGCTTTTCTACCTGCTTTTCCTTGTCGCTGCCCTTGGCCTTCTTGATCTCCTCTGCAATCCACTCCACCGCGCCAAGGAAGGGCTGCCTGCACGTTATGCCTATTTTGCCCATGCCTGAGCCCTTGCCGAGGCTGACTGCGGTAATCCTTGCACGCAGCTTTGACCCGATCTTGAGCGACCTTGCCGTCTGGTTTGCCACAATGACTCCCTGCTTGACGTCGCTCTTGAGGTAGTCGTCGGTGATCTGCGAAAGGTGCAGAAGTGCGTCGGTCGGGCCTATCCTGACAAACGCGCCAAAATCTGTAATTTCAACGACTTCGCCTTCTACTATTTCCTGGAGCTTGGGGTAGAACGTAAGCGCCTTGAATGTAACCTTGTGGTAGGTCGCGCCGTCGCCGGCGACTAGCTTGCCGACAGAACTGGTGTCGGCGTCGGTTATCATGATGACATATCCAACATCGGGGCTGATCATGCTCTCGTACTTTTCTTTGAGTATCTGGATAGCCGCGTCCTTGAGGGAATGGGTCAACCGGTTTGGAGGAATCCTGACAACGTCACTCATGTGCACTATGGCAAACATAATACACGCAGTGTTGATTAGGAGGTCATTATGAACTTTTGCCTTATGAGGGGCCTACCTTGTTGCAGGGAGCTCGCACTTTACTGACGAGTTGGTGACTTCAAAGCCGGCATTTATCCCAAGCGTATATTTCAAACCTGCCTGCAGGTAGATCCCAAAAAGCGCTCAACAAAAAGATAGTCAAGGGAAGATCAATTCGCGCCCTTGTAGTCACGTCAGTATGTGCTTCATGCAGGGACCTGTCGGTCCTGCCACGCTTGAAGAATTATCAGTTGCAGCCAACACTCACGATATATTTGCAGGCAGGTGCTACCGATTGCTCGTGGATAACTTGGAGCTTCGCCTGCCCCTAGTAGACTCGAACAAGTACCTGGCAAGGATTGCAAACAAGGCAAAGGTTAGCGAAAAGACCTACCGTACCGCGCTTGACATGCTATGAACTATAGAGCGACCCGATTTCGCACGGCAAGGTCCCGAACGCGCTTGCAGTCGCGGTACTGTACGCGGCGTGCCTGGGAGAAACGGAATAAGTGAGCCAGGCCCAGGTCGCAGTAGCCGGCGAGATCAGCATCGTAACGCTCAGGAAATGGTTTCAAGACGTGAGAAAAATCTTCCCATCAACTTTTTCTTCGACAAAACGATGATTTAAATACGGTAGAGACAAATTTTTGTTAGAATGGTGACAGTCGATCAGGTTCTCAGCTCTCTGAAAAAAGTTGTAGACCCTGAGCTGCACAAAGACATTGTGTCAATGGGCATGATAAAGGACCTGTCGATAAACGACGGCAAGGTCGCCTTTACGCTAGAGCTCACAACGCCTGCCTGCCCGTTCAACAGCGACATCGAGCGCGACGTCAGGAGTGCCATAGCCGGGCTTGACGTCAAGGACCTTAACCTGAGGGTCACCGCCCGTGTCATGGAGGGCAGGGCGGTTTCAATGGATGAGCTCTTGCCGGGCGTCAAGAACATTGTCGCTGTCGCAAGCGGTAAGGGGGGAGTCGGCAAGACTACTCTTTCTGTTAACCTTGCGCTTGCGCTTGCAAAGACGGGCGCCAAGGTGGGCCTGCTTGACGCCGACATTTACGGCCCAAGCGTTCCCCTGATGCTGGGGCTCAAGGCATCGCCAGAAGTCGTAAACAACAAGATCCAGCCCGCGGTCATTGAAGACATCAAGGTCATTTCGATGGGATTCTTCTACGAGCAGTCGCAGCAGGCCGGCATTTACAGGGGCCCAATCGTTTCCGGAATCGTCAAGCAGTTCCTGACCGATGTCAACTGGGGCGAGCTTGACTATTTGATTATCGACCTGCCGCCAGGCACGGGCGACGCGCCGCTGACGATAGCACAGACAATACCAATCACCGGCATATTGATTGTCACGACTCCCCAGGACGTAGCCATGAACGTTGCTGTCAAGGCGATTGGCATGTTCAACAAGCTCAATGTGCCTATAATTGGCGTTGTTGAGAACATGAGCTATTTGAAGTGCCCCCATTGCAGCGAGCAGATCTACCTCTTTGGTCAGGGCGGAGGCAGAAAGATAAGCGACGATTTCAAGATTCCTTTCATAGGCGAGATCCCGCTCCACCCGAGTATCCGGGAGGGTAGCGACACCGGCAGGCCCTCAGTGGTGGCAGAGCCCGAGTCGGTGCAGTCACATGCTTTCACAAATGCAGCAAAAGTGATCGCAGGCAGGATTAGCATCATTGCCGCTGAAATGCAGGCGCGGGAACAGGCAGAAGCAAGCGAGCAGGCCAAAAAGGAATAATGCCTATAAACCCAAAAGATGCCCAGCTCTTGAAATGGCCCTTTGGCACGCTGATTCCCGACAAGCAGGTAACAAAGCAAAAAGTAGCTTCAATGCTGAAAGGCGCTAGGCAGGTTATTGCGGTGGGCGACGCAACCACAGAGCGCCTTGTCAGTTTTGACATCGTACCGGATGTAGCAGTCATTGACGGCAAAGAAAGAAGGTCAAGGAGAAACTACCCGGCGAATTATCAAGCAAAAGAATTTCATTGCACAAATCCTGCCAGCACGATTTCACAAGATGCAGTGAACGTTTTGCAGGACGCCCTGAAAACTCTGCCACCCGTACGGGTGCTTGTAGACGGCGAGGAAGACCTTCTGGCCCTGCCGGCTTTTGCAATGGCGCCGGAAGGCTCTGCTGTCCTGTACGGCCAGCCACTTGAGGGGCTGGTGGTGGTCAAGATAACTCTTGCAAAGCGAAAACAAGCCAAAGACTTAATGGATAGAATTACCAATAATGCCAATTTATTAAATAGCGAGACGGTAGGGCATGCAGAGGAGCATGAATCGCTAATTGGCCCATCCAAGAGCTCAAAACGCCGCACTGCAGGCCGAGCAGCTTCTGCAAAGAAGACTCGACGACTATCAGCCCGTAGGTGAATTTCTTTCCAGCTGCAGATCCCCGCACACCGCCAGAGGGTACGGCCCTGAGCAAGTTCTTCAATTTGGTGGCAGCCGACAGACCAGGCTTGAAGAGCCGGAGAAGTACGGAATGGATGAAGAATTGATGCAGAAAGCAAGGACGGCCCTTCGCTATGTCGCAGATGAAAACGAGAATACAAGGCAGAGACTAAGGGCCGCAAAGAGGCTTAAAGTATCGCGGAGTAACTCCGAGTGAGACTGAGCTATCACGGGGTTGAGAGTAGCCTGCTTAGCACTCAACGCAAGCATTCAAAGTCGCTCGATGTTAGATAACGAAGAAAGAAGCATTGGAAGGAGAATTGCTACTTTAGATATTTTTCAACCACTGCCAAGAGCTCGTCATCCCGTAAAGGGCTTGTTTACGCGCTCTATCTTTCCATGCCATTCTCTTGGCTTTTCCGAGTCCTTTTCACTATACTCGGGAGAGGCTGCGAATATTACAATGTTGTGCGGGCGGGACGCCGCAAATTCACCTAACTCCGAAAGAACATCCAGACCGCTCATTCCTGGCATGGCAAGGTCCAGTAAAATAAGGTCAAACTCCTGCTTCTTCAATAAATCTAGGCACTCTTGGCCGCTGTTTACAGCAACGCAGCTGTAGGATGGTGAATCAAGAATGGTCTGCAAAGGCATCCCACTCACTCTTTTATAGTACCTTCTTCTACTGCCGAGCTGACATGATAGCATGGATCGACTTCAAGAAAGTGCGAACTCCAGTTTTCTCCATTATGGCAGTGCTATTGACATCGGCGGCCTTGGTACCCGTCATTGCAGGGAACATGATGTATGCAGAAGCGACAACAGAGGTCTGCGACTTTGGAACAGACACTACTTTTTCGGGCGTAACAACAATCAATGCAGGCGAAAAATGCACAGTTGACGGCTACACTCTCACAAACATAGGCTCTCTAATAAACAACGGGCTGATTAAAATCACCGACACCGGCGCCCTCGATAATGCTGGCGGCTTCCTCAGTAACAACGGCAATATCAAGAACGAAGGTACCCTATACAACGGCAACGGTGGCGCGACAATAATCAACCAGGCCACGGGCACCATCAAGAACGAAGGGAGCATATGGAACGGCTTTGTAACCTTTGGCGGTGACAGTATCGTCAACTTTGGTACAATTAAGAATGAAGGTATCATATACAATGGAATAGCCGGGAACTTCATCTTCAATGCTGCGACTGGAACCATCAATAACGAAGGTACTATAGACAATGACGCTCAATTCACCAACCTTGGAACCATAAACAACGAAGGGACCATAGAAAATGATGAAGGTGGAGTCCTCTTCAATGGCGTTACAGGTACGATCAATAACGAAGGAACTATAGAAAACGACAGTACAATCATCAACTGTGGCACAATCAATAATGAAGGCACAATAAGCGGAAACCCTGTGGAAGCAGATTGCACTTAGATCAGTAGAAACAAGGGTACTAACACGTTCTAGCCCCTCGCCTTTCTTTTTCTTTTTTCTATCTTATCCCGCTGTGCCTTTCTTGCAAGACTGCAAACTGTTGAGGCTCCATACCTGAATTGGACAGATAACTGATTCTTACTTCAGCTCTCCCACTCTTCCTTTTATAGTACTTTCCGGTATTGTCGTATTTGACATGATAGGCCGAAACTCAAGAAGGTATGGAATTGCTACCACTTCATTGATCACAGCGATCCTCGCAGTATCAATGATGGCAACGCCAAGCGCAGCAGCGATAACGGTACTTTTCACGGACTCCCAAAACGACTGTATACTCAATGGGAACTTGGATATTGGTACCTGTGCGGATCCCAACTTTGACATTAAAGAAGTAGGGCTTACAAACAAAGGAGAGCCGTTCATGACAGTATATGGAAAGGCAGGTGGAACGTTATCGACAGTGGCAGGGCAAGTCGTATACTATGCTTTCGACATAAATGGTGGTTTCATTGGTGGTGGTGATACGTATTTCATCACTTCGCACTTTGGTGTAGAAGATTCAACAGAGACCAACAACGATCAAAAATTCCATGGTCACAAGTTAATCAATGCAGTAATCAATACAACAAATTGCCCGAACGGGTATAATATTGAATTATTCCTGAATGACGACGGCAACGCCAAGGTCTCATCGAACAAGGTAGTGTTAGCTGATACGAGCGCCACGACAGTAACAGGAGGGGGCAGCGGCATCCTTGGACTGGAAATTAACGACGGACATGTTTGCTGGGTATCGGACATAGACTTTGGGGATGTAGTGCCAAACTTCTAATCGATGGGAAATACCACCCCATTTCTTTTTTCTTATTCTTCTATCCTTTCGTAAAATGTCATTATCGAGCTGAACTTTTCGGACTGTAGACATTCACTGCAGTATTTTTCGATAATTAAAATACCGCCGCCCTTGAAGAGGGCTTCTTTCGTCGCTTCCCTGCCACAGTGGGTACAGGATCCATAAGTACGCGTCGTGCTCGGGCATGCATCCCTTACTTGGTATGGTTTTCGCACTAGGTTTATTTGAGAAAATGCCTGCTTAAGAGCTTTCATCCCATATTCTGCGGCGGAAGTCTCAGGTAAGCACGAGGCAAAAGTCTTGTCAAAAAAGTAAACGCTTAATGGATAGAATTGGCATCGATTGATGGGGGATGAAGATGTGGTGGCTGTATGAATCAGATGATTATGTATACCAATCTCTGACCCCTTCCCTTCCTACTTGTCACAGCCACAGCCGTCGTTGCCAAGGTTAGAGGCTCTGATGTCGTACTTTTTCATGCAGTCGGAACATATGCTCTGGCCGTAGGAAATTTTCGCATCGCAAAAGGTGCATGCAGCCGCAGCGTTTTCATCATTGGCCCTAGCCAGTATCTTCAATAACTGAAAATAAGGCGCGATGGCTATTAAATCTTGTTACATCGGCGCTTTCACGATCTTTGGACGACCATCAATGGTGTGACATTTTATACAAAGCGTTTTTCCATTTGAGACGAGCCAAAGGTCTGGACAGAGCAGTCCTTGTTCAATAGTAGTAATACGGTTTTCCATCAGAATTTTATGAAATAGTCTGACGTGGTGTGCGTGCAAGTAAGTCACACGTCTTCCGCATTCTTGACAGGTAAAGTTGTCTCTTTGGAATACTTTGGAGCGCCATTCTTTGTATTCGGCTAACCTCCTAATTCGTCTACTGAGTATTGATATCCCCCCTTTCCAACTAGGATTACTTTCGCCAAACTTGGCATGTTGTGGCATTCTGCGTCCTTTCATGCTGTTTGACTTGCCGCATTTATTTGCTGAAATTTTCAGCCTGCTTTCTAATGAATGTGTTCTGCCTTTAAACGGATTTGCAATCAAGCTTCTCATCCTCCACCCATTCCCCTTCGTCCATAGACCGTGACGCACGACCTTTCTGTAGCGGTTCCTAGAGTGCGGTTTGTTTTTTATATTCCAGTACCAATTAATCTTTGTTGTTCTTGAGCCACACTTTGCACATGATAGTGTAGAGTAGTTCAAAGTGGTAGTCATTAATGGAATGGTGTCAGCAATATCTTCGGGCGATTCGGCGTACTGTGATGGCATCTTTTACCACATAGAGGACAATTTTTCCTGTCAAGGAATACGCACTGGCAAATGTGCGACTTCATGTAGCTTTCTGCGGCTTTTGAAAATTCGCCGGTGCCATTGCAAAAGGGGCAATCAGAATCGGTAATTTCTATGGCGCCCCTGCCTGAGCAAACCGGGCATTTCTGTACGTCAGTCTGAGCCATCCCCTCTAGGTGGATTCTACTATAATATAATGATTAGTGTTTTTTAGGGAACAAGTCTCCATTTTTCAATTCGACTTTTGCCGAGGCAAATTTGTTATATGCGTATGGGTATCTCCGGTTGTTGCGTATAGCCGGCGACCTGCTTCGGATTGCGAAGGGTGAAGTCCTTGACGATAGCTGGAGCCGGCAGGTCTACTCTGTGGACGCGAGCCAATACGAGATCTCGCCTGCTGCAGTTGCATACCCTACAGACGATCTTGATGTCCAGCAGGTATGCGAGTACAGCTTTACAAAAAAAGTTCCGATAACTGCCAGAGGGGCGGGAACCAGCCTCCTGGGGCAGGCGCTGTCAGACGGTGGGATAATTTTGGATTTTACAAAGCACATGAACAGGATAATAGATATTCAAGACTGCCACGTAGTGGTCCAGCCCGGGATAGTGAAAGGACTCCTCGACAGGGAGCTGAAAAAGAGGAACAAGTTCCTCCCTCCGGACCCGGCAAGCAACAACTACTGCACCATTGGCGGCATGAT
>DATEUD010000011.1:0-3316 GCA_035283265.1 Nitrososphaera sp. | reverse complement strand
ATTGCAAGCAAGATTGCGCGCTACAGCAAGTATGCGGACAAGTTTATTCTCGCCACTCCCCCCGTCAGTATCCTCCCGATACCCGGTCTTTTCAGGCGCCCCCCACGCGACAGGCGGTCGAGCGAGATCAAGGAGGTCAAGTCGCTGTGCGACAAGTACTACAAGAACCCGCCCGTTACGGAAGATGAAATACTGAACGGCCGGCTTCACATCATTTACATCATAAACATCGACGCCGGCAAGGTGGTCGAAATGGACGTCGATTCCTATTTTGAGCACGTGGGCGGCATGCTGAACGCTGGCATGGACCTATGAGAATTTCGTGATCTTTTTTTGACTCTGTGTTGGTCTCTTGTCCTTTGACGATGGAGCGCGGACCGCTCGTTCGCCCTCCTTTTCGACTGCTGCTTTGACCACGCGCAGCATGTTGTCGTCTTTGCTGCCGCTCACGTAGACGACATACACGAGCGCCTGGCTTTTTCCCTCCGCCTTCCTGATGACCCTCCCGATCCTCTGCGCGACCTGGTTCATGTTGGATGTGCTTGCGATAATGACCGCGATCCCCACCTGCGGCACGTCGTACCCGATTTCAAGCGTATGCACCGACAGGAGCGGGAAGTAGTCCTTGCCCCATCTCTCAAGTATCTCCTGCCTCTCCCTTGGCTTGACGCCGTTGTGTATGGTCTGCGCGGGTATACCGCCGACTTCAAGCATGTCCTTCAATTGTCGTATAGAATCGATCGTTTCGCTAAAGATCATGACACGCTGGTTAGGATGCTTTTTGACCAACTCGACTGCCTTGAGCAGCTTTTGCTTCGTCGCGCTTAGCAGCTCCTTCCGCATCCTGACGTGGGCGAACCAGGTTTTCGCCATCGAGCCCCGCGCGCCTCCGCGCGCCAGCATCTTGGTCATTCTTGCCGGGTCGTACGTTTGCAACTTTCTTGAAATGCCCTTTATAGCAGCGCTCGCTTCGTCGTAGTTTTTCTGCTCCTCCGGCGTAAAGCTGACTTCAACAGGCTGGACAACTGGCCTTGCAAGCCGGCCGTCGTTTACTGCGTCCCTTATCATGTATTTCTTGACTGGCGGCGCGACTGTGAGAATCGTCTGGTATTTCGGATCCTTTTCGTTTATGGTCGCCGTGAGGCCGAGGATCGCCTTGCCCGGGTCCTCGACAATGATGTCAAATATGCTGTCAAACGCGATTGCAGTTTCGCTTACAAGGTGGACTTCGTCGAGCACCACCATTCTGGCACTCCGGATCAAGTCGTAGTTGTTTATTGCACTCTGGTACGTGCTTATCGTTATCTCCCTTGTGTCCTTGTGCTCTCCGTAATAGACGCCAATGTGATCGCTGGGAATGCCGTAGCTCTGCAGGCGCCTTACGTTCTGCTCGATGAGCACGATCCTTGGCACCAGGAACAGGATTGGAAACTGGTCCTGCCCTGACAGCCCGGCCGCGCGCCTTGCGCATTCAAACGCGATCTCGGTCTTTCCAGTGCCGGTGCTGAAAATGACAGAGCCCCTGCAGCCGTTGGCAATCCACGCCTCTGCCGCTTCCACCTGGTCGATTTTCAGCTCAAACGGGAACCGGATTGCAGATATCGCCGGTGGCACGCAAGAGCTGAGCCCGGAGCGAATAAAAACTTTAATGATCTCTTGCCGCAGGACATTGCAGTGAAACCACTAGTGTACATGCTCCGCCAGGACGACCCGTTCAAGTGCACGGCAGCAAAGCTTGCAAAATTCCGTCTGGCAGAGCCGGTCAAATTCATCCGCAAAAACACGATTGTGCTCAACCCGTTTTCGCAAACACCTGTGCTTAGGAAGGATGCTGAAATAGCAGACTCGGTATGCGCCATCGACTGCTCGTGGGAGCGCGCAAACGAAATCCTAAAGCACCAGCGGATTATTTCGCAGGGCATCGGGAGGAGGCTGCCGGCCATGTTGGCAGCAAACCCGACAAACTATGCCAAGCTGGGCAAGCTCTCGAGCGCGGAGGCCCTTGCAGGCGCGCTGTATGTCCTAGGAGAAAAGAAACTGGCCGCTGAAATAATGGACAAGTTCAAGTGGGGGCATACGTTTTTGGAATTGAATTCCGACTTACTTGAGGACTATGTAGGTGCGGAAACGGAAGAGCAGGTTGCGCACCTGGAGAAAGAGTATTTCCCGCAGCTGCGTTGACTGGTAGAATCTATGACACCTCATTTCAATCGCGGATTCGTGGTCCGCTTGGTTGAATCTTAACAGGCTTGTTCTGATATCCGCCGTCCTGATTTCTGTAGGCGGCACCATTGCGGCAGTGACCGGGATTTTTTTCGTGATAGGCGACTACCAGGTTGGCAGGATGACCATGGGATGGGGCCTGTTCGTAATCGGCCTTGCGTGGTTTGGCGTGCGAAGGTTCAACAGGGCGTCGTGGATAATGCTCTGGGTTGTAGGCATTCCGGCGATGATAATTTCAACGTTGCCAATTTCGTTCTTGTACAAAAGTTACTTATCCGAAAAGCCCCACCTGCTATCACTCACAGAGTAACATATTTCCTATCATGATATCATGATGCGCTACTCTAGAGTAGCATGATACTGGTAACTTGTTGAGGGATCCTATCCTTCTGCCACAAAATATTGACAATCCGCCTCGAGTATCCAGAACTCTTTTTGGCATAGTTAATAAATAGGTTAAGAGCCATAACATCTCATGTATGCCACCGTAACCGAGTATGTGTGCGAAGACTGTGGTACCCTTCTCCGCCACAGCAACCCCATTACGCTGGAAAGCATGAGGGACGTTCACAATCAATTATGCATTGTTAAAAGGCAAAAGACGATGGCTGCGCAGGCGGCTGTGCCAAAGCCTGCTGCGGCCCCGGCTGCAGCAGCGACGCCAGCAGCTGCCGCCCCGCCACATGCCATTCCAGCAACTCCCGGCGCGCCTTCAGCCGGCGGACCAACCACGATATCGCTGTCAGGCACAGGTACACGCTATGGCAAGGTCGAAGGTCCTATCGATCAAAAGTTCAAGGACAAGAGGCAGCAGGTTGGCACCTTCCAGGGTATCAAGGTATGGGGACCGTACGACGCACCCGGCCAGTTAGGAATCTGGGGCGATTACGTCTGCGTTGACTTTGACATTTGTGTCGCAGACGGCGCATGCATCGAAGCCTGTCCCGTCAATGTCTATGAATGGCTGGAGACACCAGGGCACCCAGCTTCTGACAAAAAGGCGTTCAT
This sequence comes from Nitrososphaera sp., assembly GCA_035283265.1. Taxonomy (GTDB): domain Archaea; phylum Thermoproteota; class Nitrososphaeria; order Nitrososphaerales; family Nitrososphaeraceae; genus Nitrososphaera. Next base: position 85 of record DATEUD010000011.1, on the reverse strand, counting down.
GATCCGAGAAAAGGATTGCATATTCTGCATGGCGTGCGAAAACGTGTGTCCTCCGCAGGCAGTCAAGATATTCACAAAGGGCTAG
>DATEUD010000010.1:0-4404 GCA_035283265.1 Nitrososphaera sp. | reverse complement strand
AAGCGTATGCACCGGCCTTGTACATCCGTCCTCAATGCCAACTCCTCTCGGGACCAGGGCGGGAAAGCCATCTTCAATTGCGGTGATCGGGACTGACAGCTGGTAGGGCTGCCTTGTCGGGTTGTCGATGCACTGGTAGATCGGGTCCTGCGAACGGAAGTAGCCCGAGATTGCCATCGTGCCCAGGCCAGCGCCGGCAACGATTGCAGCAAGGATGCCCATTGAAATTAGTAATTTTTTTCTATTTTCCGGCCCTTCAAACGTCATCGTGATCAACTAGACGTTAAGTGCATTAGTGTAACGCCAACAACGTTGGCATGCTTTCTGCCAAATCAAATCCAAGCAGCATCCTTGCAGGAGTTGCTGTAAGCCAGATCAGAACTCCAGGTACGGCCGCGCAAACAATGATAGTGAGAATAATCAGCCATACGGCTGTCATCTTTTCAACCATCGATCAAATTCACTTTGAGTGCGTCATATAAGTCTTCAAGGGGCTAGACGGCCTTTGGCACGGCCGCGTTTTTGGACTGGTTCCTCAGCTGGTCAAGCTCCTGCATTAGCTCCTCGTTTTCGTCTTCAAGGACCTTAAGCGACGCCAGCGACTCTGCGCTCTGCGCCCTCAGTTCTTGGAATTCTTTTTGTAATTTATCGTGCGACTGCTGCAACTTGTCGTTGTTTCCCTGAACTGTTTTGCTTGCTGAAGCATTTTTCAGCGCGGCTTGGAGGCGAGCGTTTTCGACCTTGAGCACTTCAACGTGCCTGGCTGCGACTGCTGCCTGTTCCTTCAACGCGGCGGCCTCAGCAGAATGTGATCTGATCTGCGACGCCAGCCGGGCGTTGTCTTCCATTATCTTTTGCCTTTCGACACCGTATCTGCCCACTTCTGCCTTTAGCTGGGCAACGAGGTCGGCATTTGACGGCGAATCCATCCTGCCTCTTTCAACCAGCTCCGAGAGAACGGCCGGCATAACCTCAGAGTTGATGTATGCCGTGACCCCAAAGTCAAGCGATATCACCCCCCTGACTTTCAAAAAGCTCTCGACTGCCGGGTCTAGAGGGAAGGATCCTGCGTTAAACGTGAATAGTTTTGCCTGCGACAATTCCACCTGTCTTGCTCTGTTTCTTTAAAAAGACTGAAACGTAAAACTAGTTGATACGCGCATTTACGGAATGTAACACAAGGTTATTGTGATGAACGGCAGGACGTATAACGACTCGGTCAATTTTGAAGGTAGTGTTATAAGCTTAGGAGTTAGACCTGCTATGTGGCTACTGATAAATTTAAAGTCGATGTTCTGAGTGATTCTGTCAAGTTTTATCTACCCCGGGTCGAGGGCTATTTGGAGATAGTGCGCGCCATGGCCTCTAAGTACAAAGGCATGTCTATGATCGAGTTTGATGGTTATTTTGAGGGTAAGATGGAGCCTGCAAAATATACTCGCGTTGAGATACATACTAATGATATTGACGAAAACAAGATGACTGAAACAGCGAATCAAATTCGCATTAGATTAAGGCAGAAAAGCCTAGCGTTCGAGTTCAATAACAAGCTGATACTGGTGAGCGAGTCCTAGGCAATATCGTTTAATATCCGCCGCCGGTTTACATAGTCATATGCCGGGGGCATACGTCATGATCAACACGCTGCCGGGTATGGAAAAGCCGGTCCTTGAAGAAATAGTGCAGTTGCCCGGGGTAGTGTCGGTTGAAGGCGTGTACGGCGAGTTTGACCTGATAGTAAGACTTGAAGTCCCTGTCGGCAATACCGTGGATTTTGTCATCAACAAGATCAGGAAGGTGTCTGGCATAAAGTCCACCAGAACTGTCTCGACGATCGACGGCGAGCGCAAGAGCGGCACAGGCATGGACTACCTCGGCCCGCCGTCAGACTAGCTATTGGTAGTCATGAAGCGGCTTGTCCTTGTGCGCGTTTATCTTTGCTTCCAGCTGCTCTTTGTGATCTGAAAGAATGTGCTTGTTGGCGCACGCGTCGTGCATAATCCCTTTTTCGCAAAAGTCGCAGGCAGTGACAAAGTCTATCTTGGCAAACATCTTCTTGCAATAGGCGCATTTCTCTGCCCCAACGTCAAAATCTGACAGGGGCTTGAGCCACGCGTCGCGCCAGAGAAGCGTCATGCCTTCATTAATGCGCTGCGCGTATTTTTCCTTTTACTTTAGATTCTCAATGATCTCGTACATGCGCCGGTAGGACTGGTCAAGGTCCTGCCATTTTTGCAGCTTCAACTTGATCTTTTTCAGGTTGACCTTCAGTTTCTTGCTGTCCTTGGCAGACGCCATCTTGGCGACGGCCGACGCCTCCTTCAGGTACTGCTTAATGTATTTTTTGGCGTACGGGTTTTCCTGAACAAGTGCGACTACAAGGTCGGGCTCGTTTGTCAGTATGCTTTCTGCAAGGAGCGACTGGAGGCCAAACGTGGTACCCGATACCTGCTTGAGCATTGAAATATTCACTGACGACACCACCTTGGCAAACACAATGTTTGCAAAGTACGTCAACCCAAGGACCATTGCAATGGACCTGTCGTGCGCCTTGGCGTCAGGCAGCACCTTCACAGCGGCGTTTTCAAACATCTCGTGCACCATTTTCAATTCTGCCTCTTCATTCCTGACAGGCACGAGCAGCACCTTGGGCTGCATCTTCTCGCTTGCGCCCGGCCCAAACATCGGGTGAATGCAGAGCGGCCGCACGCTGTCCGGCACCTCTCTGAGCGCCCGGAACGTCCTGTGCTTTACCGATGATATTTCTGAAATGACCGCCCCGGCCTTCATGCTCTTTACGCATTCCTTGATAAGCCGTGGCGTCATGTGCACCGGCACGGATACAAGCACAAGGTCAGCATCCTTGACGCAACTGCTTGTGCTGTTCGCAACCTTGACGTTACCGGAAGTCCTGAGGATTGTTTGGTTGACATCGTACACGGAAACGCGCAGGCCGCAGCGGACAAAGTAATTGGTGAACCAGGAGCCCATCTTGCCTGCAGCTCCTACGATCGCTACTTCTTGCAATTTACGCCTGCTCCATTATGGCCGAGGCCATTATGTCAAGCCCCTTTTCAAGCGTTTTTTCCGGCTGGCAGGCAGATATCCTGACAAACTTCCGGTAATAGTCGCCAAAGCCACTCCCCGGCGCTATCGCTAACCCCCTCCCAAGCAGCATTTCAACCAGCGAAATGTCCTCGCCCTTTGGCAGCTCTGGATAGACATACATTGCGCCGTCCGGCTCTACAAACCGGAGCGACATCTTTTTCAGCTTGCTGCATACAAAGTCAAGCCTCTTTTTCATCGTCTTTACATTTTCTCCAGGGTCTTGTCCAAGCGCTGCAAGCGCCGCATGCTGCATAGGCTCTGCCACGCTCGTTATCCCCACTGCCTGCATCCTGGCCATCTTGGCGATAATGTCCTTGCTTGCGATGGCGTAGCCAACCCTGAATCCGGTCATGGCGTAGCGCTTTGAAAATGAAGACACTAGGATGCTCCTGTCGTAGTCGTATTCATGGATGCTGGTAAATTTCTTGAACGCGTAATCGGCGTAAACTTCGTCGCTCAGCAGGTAGAGGCCGTTGTCCTTGGCTATCGACACTAATCTTTCCATCGTCTTGCTGTAAAGCACCTTGCCGGTCGGGTTGTTTGGGTAGTTGAGCGCTATCATTTTCGTGCCCGGGTTTACCATTTCTTCCAGCTGCTTCAGGTCAGGGGTCCATTTGCTCTCAAAGGTCGTCCTGAGAACCTTTGTCCTCGCCCCGATAAAGTCGGCGCACTCTTTGTACGCCGGCCACGCCGGCTCTATGACTATCAATTCCTGCCCCGCCTTTAGCAGTGATGTAATTGCGCTAAAAACTGCGAAGCGGCCGCCCGGCGTCACCACCACCTGATCCTCGGGAACGTATTCCTTGCTTGCAATTGCGTCGCGCAATTTTGGCATGCCACGCGTGTCCGTATAGTGATATTGTTTTAGCCTGAATGACTCTGCAAGCGCGTCCCCAACTGTGGCGGGAGGCGAGTAGTCCGGCTCGCCTACTTCCATGTGGATTATCTTTTTCCCGGACGCTTCAAGCTGTTTTGCCTTCATGAATATGCCAAGGTGTGTTTGCTTCTGGCCCTTTTGCTGCCGCTTTTGCGCCTGCACCTGCTCAGACTCGACAAGCAGTATGTTGAGCAGCTGAAGGGCAAAGTCCCGGCCCATGCCGATTTCGTCTGCAAGCGAAAGCACCATCACGCGTATGTCGTGCTCGACCTTTTCGTCCTTGACATCGATGCCAAGCCTGCTTTTTATTTCGCCGATCTGCTTTGCAAGCTCCATCCGCTGGTGCACGTTGTGCATTATCAGCACAGTAATGTCGCGGACCTGGTGGCGCAGCGATTCCAGATCTTCGTCCTTGCCCA
>DATEUD010000009.1:0-26101 GCA_035283265.1 Nitrososphaera sp. | reverse complement strand
AGAAATAAACCTTTAGCATTCCTTTTCGGTTAAATTGCCCTGCCCCAGAAGAATTAATTTGGGATGAAATGTGCTATAACATCAGGTGTCTTCTACTAAGGTCCGCATGGTAAAGGGTCCTGGCACCGTGGCTGTTGACGGGGCATGCCATGTCCTTGGAAGCGACGTGTCAGGTCAGACGATCACGCTCAGGACCGGCAAGGCGCTTCCATTCGAGCCGGCCGGCAGGTGCAGACTGCGCGCTAGGCTTGGGCGCGGCGGCAAGATGTGGATGGCTGACCCTGCTGCAGCCGGGACATTGATGTGGCGCGACGTTGCCCGGCAGGTTTCTGCCTTGGCAGGCGGCAAAAAAGTCACAGTGATGCTTGCAGGTGACACCGATACGGGCAAGTCGACGTTTTCGGCGTACCTTGCAAATGTGGCACTTGAGCGCGGGCTTGTGCCCTGCGTTATAGACGGCGACATCGGCCAGGGCGACCTCGCGCCGCCAGCAAGCATCGGCGCTGCAGCGCTTTCTGGGCAGGTAACCGACCTGAGGGACGTCAGCGCTAGCCTGTTTGAATTTGTAGGAAATGTTTCGCCGGCAGGGTTTGAGCGCCTTGTGGCAAACAAGTTGAGATCCATGCTTGAGCGGGCCGGTCCGCTTGGAGACATCTGCATCGTCAACACCGACGGCTACGTGAGGGACGCCGGCGTCCTGTACAAGCTAATGATCGCAAAGGAGCTGCAGCCTGACGCAATAGTGTGCCTTGGAGGAAATCCCGCCCTGCTTGATGCACTTGGAGACGAGCCCTGGCAGGTTTTGCGCGCAAGACCAAGCAGTCAGGCGTCAAAATCAAATTCCGAGCGCACAAGCCGCCGGCTCAATCAGTTCCTCAGACACGTCGGCAACGGATCATCTACCGTTGAGCTGTCGCGGGTCCAATTCGTATACATGGGCAGGCTGTTTTCGCCGTCAGAACTGTCGCGGCCGCCAATAAAGCAACTAGAGCCGGAAAACCTGAAAAGGATGTTCCTTGGACTCGGCTCAAACGACAGCGTGATAGGGTTTGGCATTGTTACGGACATCACCAAATACAGCATGCGCGTCCGGACCAATATTGATTCCTTTGACAGGGTCTACCTCAGCAATATCCGACTGAGCAGGGATAGGGCTGTCGAAATCAGGATTAATTGAATACAGGGTCCTTGAGCCTCAGAGAGCCAAAAGCCTCGAGCCTTTGCCTGCATGCGTGGCACCGGCCGCAGTGAGCATTGCCTTCTCTGTGGCAGCTCCACGTCAGCTCTATCGGGGTCCTGAGCCTGATAGCAAGCCTGACTATTTCTTTTCGGTTCATCTTGGCTAGGGGGAGCAGTATTTGGTATGTCTGGCCGTCGCACAGGAGGCACCCTTCCTTGAAAAGCGCGTTTAGTTTTTCAATGTAGTCTTTGGATGCGTCCTTGAAGAACTTGGCGTCGTGCAGGTTGTGCCCGCCAACGATCCACTTCGCACCAAGGTATTCTGCATGGTGGGCAGCTATCGAGTAGAACATGAGGTTTCTTGCAGGCACGTACGACGACCACAGGGCTTCAGAATCCTGCTTTTTCAGGCGGCCGTTGTAAAAGTCGGATGCTTCCTTGACGAATGGCAGGTCTACCTGTATCAATTCGGTCACGCCGGCGCCCTTGGCCAGCTTTGCCGCAGCACGCTTTTCTTGTACAGGCCTGCCAAAGTAATTGAACGTAATTGCCGACAGGTCGGAAAATTTTTCTTTTGCCCAGTAAAGGCAGGTGGCAGAATCTAGCCCGCCTGAAAGCATTACAACAGCCTTATCGCCCATCTAGTCCTCTTTCTTTACTCCCGCGATGATGTGGGCGCCCTTGTTGACTCCTTCATAGATGTACACGCCGAGGGCCTGCACGTTAGGAGGCATCTTGGGCGCGAGGAGCCTTATTATCTCAGAAGAGAGGTTCTCAACCGTTGCCTCGCCAGACAGCATGTATGTAGTCATTTTTGGCAGCTGCAAGCTGAAATACCCTTTCGGGCCCTCGAAAGTTACATAGTAGTGGACATCGTCTTCCTTTTGCAGGTATTTCTTGTTGAAAAAGAACTTGTGATCTATTGCGCTGAGCGTATCCTTGATTATCCTCTTTGCTTCTCCAAAGTCGACTACAAGGTTGTTCTTCATGCTGCCGATTATTTCGACCATCACGGTAGACGTGTGGCCGTGCAACACAGAGCACTTTTCCACCAGCGGCAGGATGTGCGCGTAGTCAAAGGCAAGCGACGGGTCTTCAATAAAGATCGAGCCAGTCTGCATGTCATCGGCGCTATCATAAAAGAAAAGCGAGTCCATTTCTTTTATCTTGCTCGCATATTTTGAATGGCCGACTGCAATAATGTTAAGCCCTGGCAGCTGCTCGCGCACTTGCTTGAATTTTGCCGCGTCGGCTTCGGAATCCACCACTTCTATGTACTTGCTGCCCACTTTAAAGTCGATTTTCACGAACTTGCCATCTGGAAGTTTTACGTTGGAATCGTACTGGTAATCCTGACCAAGGAACGACATCATTTTTGCAACGGACAGCTCCGACCTGCTCCGGATCAGGTTGCCTCTATCTATGTACCGGAGATCGCTGTCAAGAACGACCCTTTCTTTGGTCATTTAGGTCCTGTCTGCCAGAGTTTGGACTGGAGCTTATATAAATGGTGTTTCTGCTGGCGGGATTTGCATTTATCTGGGCATTTAAGATGTAGTAGTATTGCCTGACCTGAAGAAGGCCCTTTACGACGCGGTGGCCAAGAACGTCCCTGAAGCCAAAATAGCGGTGGCATTCTCGGGGGGAGTCGACAGCTCTCTTCTTGCCAAGATATGCCGAGATCTTGGCAAAGAGGTGATGCTGGTGACCGTGGGTTTTCCAGACTCCCATGACATAGGATTTGCAAAAGACATCGCCTCAAAAATTTGCATTCAGCACAAGGCATTAAAGATCGACTATGACGATTTCCAGAAAAACCTGCAGCATGTGAGGCAGATTATAAAATGTGAAAACACGTCCCACATCGAAAACTGCATAGCATATTTTTACATCTGCAAACTCACAAAACAAAACGGACTGGATGTAGTCCTGAGCGCAAACGGATGCGACGAGCTGTTCTGCGGTTACGATGGATATCGCAGGGTCTACAGCGATGGAGAAGCAGCAATAATGAAGCTGATGGACGAAAAGATTGCTAACGAATTTGATCTTATAGTAGAGATCGCAACTGTGGCAGACCAATTTGGAGTGGTAGTCAGGCAGCCGTTTCTATCTAGCAGGTTTATCGAATTCGCCAAGGCGATACCTGTGGATGAAAAGATCAGAGGGCCTGACGACATGACAAGAAAACACATCCTGCGGCAAACAGCAATCGCAATCGGGCTGCCGGCAGAATCGGCCATGAAGCCCAAGAAGGCACTCCAGTACGGGTCGTCAATCCACAAATATTTCAAGAAAACAAAAGCTTAGCAGGCTGTGTTGTACAAAAAGATTACACACTAATGCATAACAAAATCTTGCTCTTATTTATGGAGTATGATGGGACCGGTCAAGATATCTGCCGTGTTAGACGCAATTTCAGATGACGCATCGCTTGAGTTATTCAAGCTAGTCGCCCTTACAAACGGCACGAGCGACGTTCTTAGGAGCAGGATGAATATTACTCGCAAACAATACTATTCAAGGCTATACAAACTCATCCATTGCGGCCTGATCAAAAGAAAAGACAACCAATACTTCTTAACAGCTCTTGGCAGGGTTATGTACGACTCGCAAACAACAATCGAAAATGCCCTGAGCAACTACTGGAAGATCAAGGTTGTAGACTCCCTTGGAATCGCGGAGGAAATCTCCTTGGTAGATCAAAAGAAACTTATTGAGACCCTAATTCAAGATCAGGGAATCAAGAATATACTTACAAAGTAACACGTAGATATTCTTGGCGCCGTTAACGTTGATATGTGAGGCTGAGACAACGTAGACCAAATCATGCAAATCCGCGGCGTAGTTCTAAGAACAAATGGAGCTTTGGATTATAAAATTTGGGTGTTTCACAGAAATTTCAATCGAATCCCCAAATATGTAGCAAGGGTTGATGTCGGTATACGTACATACACCAGCTACTTTATATAGTTCCAGGAGATTGTTTTAGCTCCCGATCTAGAATGTCTACAAAAATGGACGAATTCAAAGTAACGAACCACAATTTGGAAATAGAAAACAGCCTAACAGCGGAGTTGCAGAAGCTAGACCTGACGCTTAACGAAGCGCGAATACTCTTGTTTCTTATGACACATGGGAATTCGACAGCAAGCGATGTTTCACGCCACACAGGCATCCAACGAACTGAGACGTATAACTACATTTCAACATTGCTTGCAAAGGGTGTGGTCTTCTCAACCTTTGATAGACCGCAAAAATATTATGCCCTACCCATAAATGAGGTGATCGATTGCCTGGTTCAGACAAAGCACAATGCTTTACAGACGATAGCAGAGAAAAAGAAGGACTACCAAGAAATGGTCGAGGCCATTTTGAGTAGCACCATGCTCCCCGAGTCTGACAAGAAGGAGAGCTACCAAATAGTAATGGGTGAAAACGCGATCAATGCGAAAATAAAGAGGATGCTTGCCGAAGCGAAAGAAGAAGTCACGGTTCTGGTGACCGACAGGAACCTTGTCAACCTTTACCATGCAGAAATAACCGACCAACTGATCCAGCTAACGACAAAAGGAATACGCGTCAAACTCAGGACGCCCTGCAAGAACGCAAATGACTACATCGACTCTAAAGATGGAGACAAAAATTCGATTTCGTTGAAAACAACAGCCAAGGTAGTTCCGGTGAATTTCGTCCTTATCGACAATAAAGACATCATACTCTTGCTTGAGAGCAACTCACTCAAAAAGTCCGAGCTGTGTGGATTTTACACAAATAATCTCTCGATGATCTCGGTCTTCAGGTTCATTTTTGATAACCTTATATAATTGACTGGGATAGCCGGCTCGTGTCCGGCAACTCTATCGAGAGAATATTGGATAAGATCGACGCGGACATTTCTAGCTATTTGATATTTGCCGGAGTTCTTGACAACAATGCCAAACTGCTCAGCTCTCGGAGGGGAAAGGCAAGCTTCTCTCTGCCAATAGAACGACATGACACGCTGGATGTCCAACTATCTCTTATGTTTTCTCTTATTCGCCAACTGGAGGACATCTCAGGTGTCCATAGATTTACCGTGACACGCTTTGCAAAACATGACATTTTCCTATTCGGTACCTCCGAGCTCCACGTTTTCGTGATAACCTCCCCTACTTCAGAAGGGCAGGTTGTAAAAACACTGGCGGAGCTGGTTGCCACAATGAATGACACTGATCCGCAGACGACAGCGGCTGCGCTTGCAAGCAGAACGAAGGATCAGGCGATGGCAGCTACCATAACTTCGACAATGATTCGCCACGATGATCACAGCATTGACAGGCAAAAGTTCTCGCCCCATCCCAAGCCAGAGATTGTTGCCATCCTGCAGGGCTACCTCATGGCGCTCGAACCAGGCTGCACCATCCATGACGATGTAGGCGGCCACTACAAGATAAAGGCAAGTAACAGCGACCGGTTTACTTGGTCAACGCTTCAAAAGATTCATTCTGCGTTCAACGACAGGATCGAAATCCACCACATAGGCTTGGATGCCGACGGCAAGGTTTTTCTCAGATTTTCACTGAGATATTGACTCAAGCTTTCTATCAGTATACAGTTCTCAATGTAGAAATTAGCTGTTTACTACACCCATTGGAGATTTGCAAAATGTAAGGTCTAGGATCCTTTTACAAGAATTCCCTTTATTTCTTGGTTGTCCAGGAGAGTGTCTATCAGCTTCTGCTGCTCTTCTTTTGGAAGTTCATTGGACATCTCGAGCGAGTCAATTGCTCTGAGCTTCCAGTAACTGGTAAGAGCATTCTCTACGGTCGTTTGAGCATCAAAAACGATCTTGCCAAAAGCGGTGAGCAGATACTTACCACTTTTCTTCCTTACTAAGCCAGTCTTCGTCATTCTTGACAACCTTGAATAGTATTGTTTGCGGGTAAGCTTCGTCTTGCTCTTTAGAGTCTCACTGTCAATAGTTCCTTGGGCAATAGTCTTGAATAGTTCCAATGATCTGTCATCGGCAATTGTCCTGAGGACTGCCGCGGGTGTCTGCGACTTTGCCATATTCTACCTTGAATGGTAAATGCGTGCTTATTATACGTTTATTATCGATTGCACGGAGTACAGTTTAAAAAGTATCCAAATATGGATACTTTTCTGAAGCAGAGATAGTTTTCTGCACGAAAACCTAGGGCATTCCGATTAATGCAATGAGCGAAGGATGGATTGCCATCTGTAGAGGGAACAACTTTTTGTGCTGTGACCTCATGAATTCTGCATTTTGGAACCCTTTGCGCATCCTGCGTAGCGTCATCAGGAAAATCAGCGCAATAACGGTAGTCGTGATCGCTGTGACTGGACTGCCGTGACCCGTTATTGAGGAAACTCCAAAAAACGCCCAAGTTTCTATCAGAACGGTTGTCGCCAGAATCATTGTCAACTTGATGGTATTGTCATTACCTATTACGATGGGTATAGTGCGCCGCCCTGCATCCCTGTCGCCGTCAAGGTCGCCCATGTCATTTAGGGTTGAGGAAATAAACACCATAATGGCAAGCGTCAGCAGAACGCTAGTAACCAGCACAGGGCTCTCCATTGCAAGGCCTAGGTTATAAGATGAAGTCATGCCAAGAAGAGCACACAGGATGTAAAAGATTGCTATAGACACAGTTTTAATCAAAAACCACTTCATGAGGGCGATCTTGGGTGCAGAGTATGCTACCCCTATAGCTAGCATCAGCGTTATAATAATCAGGCTGATTGGCCTAAAAGTAAACACCGTCAGCAGAACAGCTGCTCCGAAAGTCAATGCGACAAATGCCTGGGTCTGCCTCTTGGAAACTAGCCCGGACGGTATGGGTCTCTTTTTTCCATTAACTCTGTCAAGATCTGCGTCTACAAGATCGTTCAAGATATACGTACCTGCTGTCACGAGCAAAGAAGCCAATGGCAGCGGCAGAGACATCTGTATGATAGCTAGGGAATTGGGATTTGGTGACGACAATGCGCTGAGAACTCCTGGAATGCAAAAGAGGCCTGTAACGGTTGCAAGGCAGTAGAGAAATGCAAACTTTTTGCGCGACTGGAAGAGGACTAGCTGAGATCTGGCAAATGAAACGGGTGTTTGATTTGTCTTCCGTTGTTTTCCTCGTATGGTTAAAGATATCATATAGTGTAGCGAAATGGTGTATACCCCTTTTTCTGGTTAATGGTTCCTATTTGGGTGACTTTATCGCAAAATTCTTGCATAAGTGTCTAAAATAGCTATTTTTACTGGCAATTCTCCTTAACATGGTCCCGCGGGAATCAGGCGAGCTTGTCGAAAACATAACGTGCAGAATTGTCAGTTTTTTCAGAAATATGCTGTTAAATTTAGCGTTTGACGCTGGCAAGCAGTTGCGAGGGGGTAGCGTCTTTTGTTATCATGTTATAGTACGAGATGAAGCGGTTTGCCAGGTACGGGTCATCATAGTGAGAAATAGCCAATGTAAACTGCTCTGGGTTGGTGTAGCTCGTGGTTTCATAGCAGACTGTGGTTCCATCAACTATAATGAAACTGGCAGTTACGTTCCCCTTCTTCAGGTCGAGCTTGCCTGACTTTACAATCTTGTTTACCATTTCAAACGTCTCCCTGTCTGGGGGGGTCCTCAGAACCGCGTTGAGCCTGTTTTCAACACTTATCTGATCGGGGTTGCCATCAAGCAGATGTACAGTGACGCCGTCTGCGACTTTCTTGAAAAGCACCTTTGCAAAATGCGGATCGTGATATCTACTTGCAAGGTAAACTTCGTGCTGTGCACTTTCCATGAATTTTATTACTTCCATTATAAGGCGGTCATAGTCCTTGATTACCGAAAACCCGGACAGGTGAGTGCCGTTTACAATATTGCGCAGGTTGGTGCTCTTGATGATTTCATCGATGACCTTTTCTTTATGCTGCAATGGAAAGTCCTCCCTTGACTTTAGCAGGTCAACAGCCTTCAGGTTCCAGTAGTTTGGAAGGATCTCTTCTAGCGTCTTGATTTGCCCGTTGTAAAGCAGAGAGCCAAAAGTGGTAGTCCGGTAAGTTGAGTTGCGTTTTTCTATAAAGCCTGCGTCACGCAAGCGCTTGAGCCTGACGTAAAATTGCTTCTTGCTCAGATTGCCAGCGTAGCTTGTTCCAGATGCCTTGAAACCAGAATATGCCATTCTTAGTATATTTACTGAATGCCTGTCTGCTAGGATAGAGAAAACTTGTTCCATGGTCGCTGGCTCTGGCATATTGGTGCCATATATCCTTCCGAAGTATTTATCTTTTGGGAAAATCACCATTTAAGGGAACGAAATATGTAGTAGAGTTGGACAAGCATACCTCGAAAAGGTTAAGACAAATCCTGATCTCTTTTCCAATAATAATGACGGAAGGCTATGTCCTAGGCAATCTTGATAACGAAATCGCAAGGCTCGAAATACAGTCGGCATTCTTCGAGCCCATGACCCGGCAAACTCTCTTAAGGGCAGGGATAAAGAAGGGGATGAGCTGCCTCGACGTTGGATGCGGTGCTGGCTCGGTTACCCGCATACTGGCGGAGCTGGTTGGTAAAAAGGGGCATGTTATTGGCACCGACGTTGACGAAAAATACCTCCGGTATTGTCGTAACTACAAGCCCCAGCCTAACGTGGATTTCATGCGGGATGACATTTACAATAGCAGGCTTGGTGAGAATTTTGACGTCATATACTCGCGGTTTATGTTTGTTCATTTAAAAAATGCAAGAAAAGCCATCCGTTCCATGAAGCTGCTTGTGAAAAACGGCGGCGCAATAATAATTGAAGAACTGGATCACGCACCAGATTCATGGCTCTGCTACCCGGAAAGCAAGAGTGTCGATATTCTTAGAGAGATCTATGTCGCCTTGGTCAAGAAGGCAGGAGGAGACCCTATCGCCGGCAGAAAGATATACACCATGATGGTGGAAGAATCCCTTGACGCACGCGTCGAATGCAATTCTCCCTGCCTTTTGATGGGCCACGAGCCGTACAATTCGCTTGGATGGCGTATAGCGGAAAGCCTAAAGCCGCAAATACAAAGCTACGGCCTTTTGAGCGAGCAGGAATATGTCCGACTATACAACGAACTGAAGCAGCTGTCCACAGACAAGAAGAGTTTCATCACTTATGCGCGGTTCTTTAGCATTATTGGTCGCAAATAGAAAATGACTGCAGAAATAGAATCGTGTCTGCAATCTACTGGGAAATCGAATAGATTGGGGAGAATTAGTTGGTCTTTTTCGAAACAGTAAGCGGCAAAATAAACGTCATTGAGACTCTTTCTGCGAATTCCGGTGGCGATGCAGTGTTGTGCATTCATGGCTTTCCCTGTGACGCCAGAATTTTTGCGTATGCCGGAGCCAAATTGTCGCAGGCAGGGTTTAACGTCTTTAGCATGGACCTTCCGGGCCACGGCAAATCCGAAGGACAAAGGGGCGACCTTAATTTTAATGCCTGTCTGAAATCCATGAACCAGATCATTGTAGAATTGAAGAAAAAATCGCCGAGGGTGTTTATACTTGCCCACAGCATGGGCTCAACGTTTGCTCTCTGGTATGCGCACCTGTTCAACTCGGTAGACGGCCTGATCCTGATGGCCCCCTACGTCAGGATCGGCGGCATAAAGAGGTCTGATGCCGAGCCCAGACCTCTGGCGTTTATCCGCCTGTTTTTAGGCAGACTCTTTGTCCCAAACAGGCGGGTAAGCGTAGCGAAAATCCTGCCCGGCTATGTCAAGATTGGCGGGAGCCAGTTGGTCAGAATGGTGCAGGACAGTGAACTGAACTTTGAATATTCGTACAGGTATTATATTGACGTAATCGCGCGGCGAAACAGCAAAGTCAAAAAATTGGCAGACGTCAAAGTTCCAGTGTTTGTTTTGCAGGGGAGCAGGGATAGGAACGTCTACCCACAAGTTTCTGAAGAGTTTTTCAAGCTGCTCCGTACAAAGAACAAGAGGATTAGAGTCTTTGACTGCGGCCACTGGTTCTATGATGCTATATTTTACAGCCAGACTTCAGAGTACTCTGAAGAGGACAGGATGAAATTCATATCCTCGATAACCGGCTGGCTAAGCTCCATAGGCTAACATCTAGAAATTATTGGAAGATGCAGGATCTTATGGGGTAAGCCACCATATGTGATTGGGCGGAACACCGTCGCGTTTTTCTGCCAAGTTCTTTTTCTCTACCGGCTTGGCTTCGTTTTCCTGATTGCAGTGCTTTTCAAATTCGTCAAGATCGGAAAAAGACACAAGGCATTTGTTGCAAACGAGGTAGCTGGCTTTAGAGTCAGTTACAATAGAAACTAGCGGTTTTTTGCTGATCCTAATTACCCTGTCTTGCGGCAGGGTTATCGCTATTATCCCGCCGTCTTGCCAGCTTTTGAAATGCTTTTCAAATTCTTCGTACACAGAAAGGGTAAAGCAGGCAACAGGGTCATTTTCAAAGTCGCACAGCTTTTTCTTGTTGATATATTCGGTGTGCAGGTCCTGCAGCCAGCGGTCAACGATCTCCGGATGCTCCGCTAGGATCGCCTGGACGATTTCGGGCGTGTAGATTGCGATCTTAGTTTCTAGCGCGTCGTTTGGCGCCAAGATGTAACCCCTCAGCTTCAGGCCAAGAAATCCGTCCTCGAATGCGTTCGTCATATGATACTATTTGTTTTCCAAATTATTAAGGGTTCCTTAAGTAAAATTGAAAAAAACTGACATATATGATATCGTTGGACAGTTATTGGATAGATAGATAACGTTTATTCTAGATTCTACATTGTAAAATGAGACAGGCCGCACAGATTAGAATATTGGAGCGACCTCTCAAAAACGCCGCAAGCAACAGGGCCTGATCACTAGAATTTTATGCTCCGCTGCATTTACCACCCATCTGGAGCATGAACTATCAGGAGCTTTGCAAGGCAGTGGCCGGCCTGCACGGCAGCGTCGAAGTCGCCATGGTGCTGTCAGGCAACAAGCTTGCGGCATCGCACCTGAAATCAGGCGGCCCAGCGCCGGACGAAGACGAGTTCCATTACATGATTTCGCAAATTGAGATGATAGTCAAGACCACAAAGGCTAACGAGGACAAGTTTGGCGAGATGGGTTTTATCACGATTCACTACAAGTACATCGACGGGCTCTTTTTCCCGCTCAATGATAACGATACTCTGATCGTGGGGGTGGTACAGCCCTACGATCACGACGCCCTGGCAGACAAGGTATTGGGGCTTTTGGAGCGCAAGTAGTAAAAGTGGGCCGGGGGTGATTTGAACACCCGACCACCTCGATGTCAACGAGGTATCATAACCGAGCTAGACCACCGGCCCTTAGGGCAAATTTTTGCTGCCCAAATATATGTTGTAGATTTGGCACTCCTGTGGAATCGTGCTTGAGCTTTGCTCCATAAGCCTCGTATACAGCGTGGGCTGAGGTTTAGCAAATGAAGGCAGAACGCGATGCTACCCGGCAATGCGAGGAAACGCCTGCGTCCGATGAACGAGATCCTCGCGACGCTAAGGAGAATAACAGGATGCTCGAGGAGCACAACTCTACGGTCAGGAGTATCGCCAAGCGCGTAAGGAGGATCGGCGTCAACATCTCCAACATGCGATAACAACAGATAAGGTTAAGAGCCACCTGCGGCGTTTTTACTGCAACATTTGGACAGCGAGTCCTTCAAGATAATTCACGGAGATGCTTACCAGACTGTGAAGTGCCTGCCAGGCTACAAGTTTCGCGCCATCATTACTTCGCCGCCGTACTACGGTCACCGGCACTACGGCGAGAACGATCATGAAATAGGCAGAGAGCAGATGGCCAAGGAATACCTAGACTCGCTCACGAGAGTGTTTACAGCGTGCAGGGACATATTGACAGAAGACGGCAGCCTCTGGATAGTAATAGGCGACACCAGGCGGCGGCACGAAAAACTGAGAATCCCGCACCGCCTCGCAGAGAAGCTGGCTCAGGCCGGCTTTATCTTCCGCGAGGACATTGTCTGGTACAAGAAAAACAACGTCAGCAGCAGCTCCCAGGACAACTTTTCCCAGGCGTACGAATACGTCCTGTTCTTTTCAAAGAACCGCCGCTCCTACGCAAAGCTTGACGCGGTCAGAGTGCCTGGCAACGAAGCAGCCGAGGGTCGTAGCAAGGTGCCACCTCCAGACATGGTGCAGTACGCCCCGGAAAACCCGAACAAAGGCGAGATCACTCACATTGCAAACATCATACACAACGCAAACCCTTCAACCCCACTTTCAGAGCTTCCAACGACGTCATCAATAGCCCGGGCATATGGCTACGATCCAGAAAAGTTCTGCCCTACTTGCTACCGCAAGTTCAAGCGTCACGCTACGCGCCGGAGGATAGGCGATCACAAGCATTATCCGATATTCGCAGTGTGCAACCCACACGGCAAGAACCCTTCAAACGTGTGGGAGATCGCGACAAAGGCGCACTATGGCAACGAGCACTTTGCAATATTTCCAGAAGAGCTGGTCGACATGATCGTCAGGTTCGCGACTAGAAAGGGCGATTATGTCCTCGACCCATTTGCAGGCAGGGGGACTACCGGCATAGTTGCAACGTCGCTTGGCCGCAAGTTCGTGGGCATTGACCTTTACAAGGAAAACGTAGAGAAGACCAGCAGGAACATTGCAAAGGCAGACGGCGGCGCAAATCTAATAATGGGACTTGCTCCCAATAGCCAGCATTGACGACTGACGACCGCCTGACAGGGAGCGAGAAAGAAGGCCTGTACAAGGCGATATTTTCAAGGAGGGACGTCCGCTCTCACTTTGTAGGCAGGGAAATCCCGAACGACGTATTGTTGAGGATTTTGAATGCAGCCCATCACGCCCCTTCCGTCGGGTTTTCGCAACCGTGGAACTTTATCCTGATAAAGGACAGGGCGATCCGCCAGAAGGTCAAAGAGTCGTTTGTGCGCGAGCGCGATCGCTCGATTTCAATGCTTGACGGCAACAAGTCGCGTCAGAAGCAGTATACTTCGCTAAAGCTGGAAGGGATAATGGAATCCGCGATCAACATTTGCGTCACGTATGACCAGACTCGCTTTGGGCCGTTCGTTCTGGGCAGAACGTCGATAGAAGAAACGGGAGTCTACAGCGTAGCGTGCGCAATCCAGAACCTCTGGCTTGCGGCAAGGGCAGAAGGAATCGGAGTCGGCTGGGTTAGCATCCTTGCAAACGAGGATCTTGAAAAAATACTGGCGATACCGCTGCATGTGAAGTCGGTCGCGTACCTGTGCCTCGGGTACGTGAGCGGATTTGCAGAAAAGCCTGACCTGGAGCGCGCCGGCTGGCTTCCAAGGATGACTCTGGCCGAAGTTGTGTGCTATGAGCAGTGGGGTGCCCGCGAATCCGCGCCGTGGTCGGCCTTTTGCGCAGCAATCGGCAAAATGGGCGAGGGAAAACGTGAAGACAATATATAATCGGGCACAACGGTATTCAATCGGCAGGCAAAAAGGTTGAGATTTGAACCCTGCGGCGGAGTGCGAGAAAACCGCGAATGCTGCGCGTGCGGCAGCGGCCTGTTTTTTAGCATACATTATCACAACCTCGCGCGATATCTGTTTATCATACTCGCCTTTGCGGGTCTCCTATCCACTGGCTGGTTTGGAATACCGCTCATCCCCCACTACCTTATAGGCGACCAGATAGACATCTTGGCCGGCATTTTCACCCTTTTCAGCGCCCTTGGCACTATCTGGGGGGTGATGGCATACCGCGAGTATACAAAGTCAATCGAGCTTGCAATTGACGCAAGGGACGCTGCCCGTGGCCTTGACCCGATGATAGGCGAGTACGAATACCGGTCATACAACCCCGTCACCAAGGACTATGAAGTTGGATTTGTCCCGTCTGGCCCTATAGATTTCTGGGACAAGGAGATGCAGGTGCCGGCATGGATGGACAAGGGCAAATACTGGCACATACTACTCAGTCTTCAAGCCGGGAGCAGGGATGTCAGGCTGAAGGTGGTCAAAGACAAAGACCTACCATTTCACACCGGCCCCCGAAACGTGGCCGTCACCAGCAGGGAAAGGTTCAACGGCGGAGAAAATAATGCTTGGCGTTATGTCTACGTTGTCAGAGTCCCGCAGTGGCTCGTGATGAACACCGAGCGCAAGAGGTTTATTGACCAAACCGGGGAAGGCAAGGACCTTGCCCAGCTTGTTGCCGATCTCAACAGGAAGATAGTGGCTGCTTCAGATGAAGTGGCCGAGTGGGAGAGGCAGAGGCTAAAATACCCGTGGAGAGGCCTGACCCTTGGCATCTACCTCAACAAGAGCTTGCCACTCAGGATCGTCTATAGGCAGGTAATAAGCAACTTTCCCGGCGCAAGAAAGCGCGACATCGAGGAGACAAATGCCAGTCTAGCCAACGTCAAGGACGACGAGCTCGTTGCTTCGCTGCTCGAGCTTGCGTCCCAAAAGGGCGTCCCGCAGGACAGGATCGAGATGCTGCAGCTGCTCATAAGGTTCCTCAAGAACGCGTACACTCGCCTCGGGCTCGGCGAGGGCGCAAGCGAGTACCACAGCTTCCACCACTCCCTTGAAGTGTCGTACATGACGCTCCACATGATCCCAAGAGAGTTCAAGGAGTTTGCGTTTGGGCCTAAGGACTACGAGCTTGTGCTGGTGGCAGGTTTGCTGCACGACTACGATCCTGCCCAGCCGCTAACGTCCCACGAAGGGCCCAAGGGCCCGAGCGTCGCAAGGACGATGCAGGAAATTTCAAAGACCCGGATTCTGGATGCATACTTTACGATGGGTAGGGAGGAGCTTGCAAACTATTTCCGCGAGTTCCAGTCGCCGCTTTCGCCGCCTGAAGAGTTTGCCACTACGCATCCCGAATACGTCAAGGCGGACTGGAGCCCAATCGAAAGCATGATGGCAGAGATGCTCATCTGGAGGACGGACTTTCCGTTCTTTCGGCAAAAGCTCGCTCTGGAAATGTTTACGCGCCTGAAGGAGCAGCTAGCGAGCATGGGCGAGAATGCCCTCAAGGCAGAGATGCTTGCATGGATCCTGTGGCTTGCCGACCTTGCAGTGACGTACATGGGCTCAGACCCTGTCAGGGCATGGGACAGAGTTATGAACCTCTACGACGAGCTGAACCTGCCCAAGCTTGAAGCCGAGGTGATGGCAAGGACCGACGCCTTTTTCGATGCTTTTGCCGAAGACGAAATTTTCAGGCAGATAATTGGCATGAAACATTTTCCATACATTTTCCGGCAGCGGTGGAACCTCATCTACCAGTTCTTCCACGAGGGCAACCCGTCAACGCTGCTCAACAGGACCATAGCCACTGCGAGAAAGCTGTACCTGCGCGTCAACCTGGAGATCGGCATGAGGAGGGGAGAGATGCTGCAGTCTATGGCGACTGACAACTGGGCAGAATATTTCATAGGAATAGGCAGGGACCAGAACGAGGTTTTCAGGGCAAAGTCTAGATTCACAGAGCTTGACCCGCAGAACGCCTCTGCCTTCTGGGGAGACACTGAAAAGCTGCTGCCTGCGATCTCTGACGCCTCGGTAGACAACTTTCTAATGGTGCTGCCGGAGAATTCTACGCCAATTGCGGCGGCGGATGGCAGAAGCTCGTTTCGGTCGATGGTTGCGATCTTGACAAGAAAACTTGCGCGCGGAGGCTCACTCAGGATCCTGACAGACTTTGACGGCGCGCCGTTCAGGGAGCTTGTTGAGCTTGCCGGAGAGGCCGGCCTGCAGGAGGTCGCGAACGAAGGCAAGACATATTTTCCAAAAGACTGGCGCGACCCGGAATTCAAGCCCGAAAGAAAACCGCAGGTACTAGTGCTTGCGCCTAAATAGACGAATGCCTTAAATTGGCGCTGCAAAGGTTGAACAATGCGCGGGCTCGTAGCTCAGCATGGACAGAGCGAACGCCTCCTAAGCGTTAGGTCGAGGGTTCGAATCCCTCCGGGCCCGCTTTATTATTGCGCGGCACCTGGAACTCTGGTGTCGGATCTGGCAGCATGTACTCCTCTATTGTGATTCTTCAGCTGGCCCATGCTCCCGCCGACATCGATACTGCACTTGGGCACCTCCATTTTACCCTTGAAACTCCCATGCAAAATCCGTGCATGTATCGCTTATGCGGGTTAGTTCTGCATTATGACGTAGTTGCGTCCAAAGACGAACCCGACGTACATTATCGCACCCTTTTGTAGCACGACTGATACCTGCGACAATATTTTGCCGCCCTCAAAATTGATCTTCCCTTCTTTTCGCGCAATCGAAATTTCGTCAGGCTGGGCAAACAGCGGCTGCTTGACCTTCTGCAATTGCTTTTGTTCGCGCATGTAGTTGAGCATCTTGACGACAAGGTCCAAGTCGTGCTTTGTGTTTGGAAGCACGACATCCTGGCTATACGGCGTCATTTTGCCCGGCATTTCGGCCCCTTCAATTCTTGCGGCCCTTGCCACCACCGGCAGCTTTTTCCATTCAGGCTTGAATTCCAAGAGCGACAGCAGCTCCTCGATCTCGCCCTTGAAAGCAGTCAGGTCGTCGGCGCTTCCTTTTTTTTGCCGCGCCACTATTTTTCTGATCTCGTTCCTGACCTCGTTGGTGCTTTTGAGCGGCCGGATGTTAAAGAGCAACCATAAGGTATAAGCGGCTTGGTTTTTGAATATTGCTGTCAGACGCCGGCCAGCTTGGCCCTGCCGTAAAGGCGAGCTTGATGAAGCTCGCTTATCTCGTCCTTCCTGTGCTTTCTCCGCTCAAGGACGTAGCCGCTTGTAGAGTGATAAATTATCACCATGTCGTTCGGGTAAAAGGATAGCATCTCGTGGTTGTCCGAGTCCGACGCCATATGCCTCACGTGGATGCGTTCCCATGAAAAGAGCTCGTCAACCTTGCCCTGAAAATGGAAGGTGCTGCCGCACGGGCAGCTGACGTCCCGCCAGCTTCCTGAAATGTTTTGCAGCCATGCACTGTCGGTCAATGCAATCACTATATCTTGTGTGTCTTTTATCCTATCCGCCCGTCAGCTTTGTGAACCGGCTGTTACAACTCGTGGACTTTATGTAGTCTAGGTTTGCAAGTGCCACGACTGCAGATTCCCTGACTTCCTCGCTTTCGTCCTTGAGTGCGGCTTCAAGCGTCTTTCTCGCCATTTCGGAGCCGATTACACCCAGCGCCACCGCCGCTTCGTGGCGGACGAAAAAGCTCGGGTCCGACCTGACTGCGTCTGCCAGGGGAGCTATGCCACCTGTATATCCAAGCTGGCCGAGCGAAAACGCGGCTTCGTGCCTTACAAGGGCGTCATCGTCGTTCTTTAGCACTTTGCCTATGGGCTTGATCGCGTTTTCACCGGCAATATCCGCAAGGATGCAGACGGCGCGCGTGCGAACGACGTTATCGTGATGAGTTAGCAAGCCCTTGAAGTATTGCTCGTTTTTGCTTTCAAACCGCCTTTCCATTTCTTCAAACAGCTTGATCCTGTCATATTTCATGCCTGATTACAGAAAATCAAGGGCTTTTATTTTTTCGCTCCGTCAGAAAGCAGGAGACCTTGCAGCGCTTCGAGACGTTATTATAGCGCCACCGGATTACCAGTCGTAGATATGCGAGTGAGATACTGGCGCCTCGGCATCACCGACGTTTTGAACGCAGGCTACCCTGCCGAGAAGGCCAACCACTGGGACATCAAGTGCATGCAGGGCGAATACGAGCACTTTGGGGTCTTTTGGTACCGCTACGGCACGCCGTTTGACAAGGAGCCGGTACACGGGCTGTGCTTTTACTTCAATGACGTCCCCAAGAAAACGGTCGACGAGTTGGCGGCATTTCTGCAGTCTAAGTTCGGCGGCCAGCTTCTCTTTCGGCAGGCCAGGGGCTTTTTGCAGGGGTCAAAAGAGTTTGCCGACGGAAAATCGGTGGCGATGCTTGCCAACGAGCTAAGCCTCAAGTTCAATGCCCCGGTCGAGCTGACGATAGAGTTTGAGAAGGCGACCAAGGAAGAGGTCGAGAAGGAATCCTTCAAGCTTCCGGTCTCAAAGTCGCTCCCTATAGCCGGCCCAGACTGAAATAGCATTAAATTTCTCAGTGCCGGAAGTAACAGAGGAAATGGACAAAGACCCAGCACTAAAAGAACTTGGAAAATCCTGAAGCTCCTCCTTTTTAGTTGATAGTAGAAAAATGGACTATTGCTTTATTCCTGCAATTGCAACTCGTAGGTTTGAACCAAACGATATGATAAATAACATTCGTTTGACAACGAATTAGGCACTACGAACCCAAATGACGCGCATCCCCGTGACCCTTTCTATGCATTTCCTGATGGCGCTGCTTCTGGACAAGAGGGCGTAGTAGCCGTAGCACCGGGCGACACAGCATACCATGGCGGACAATGGAAGTTCTTTTCAGTGACTTTTAACGAAGGAGTGACGCCTTACCTGTTGACATCAGCACAGGCAATCATTGATGCAGAGTGCCGGAGATGTAACTGTGACTCGGGTCCCAGAAATGGATTTCCGCTGCCCAATCCAAAAATAGAAGATAGAGACCATCAGTCTCCTTTCACAAGTGAAGGGAAACGCACACTTATTTTTTGCAGCTTTTAACCAAGGTATACAATATTAGCTTTAATGCGGCAGCAAGAAGCCGCTGTTCATTAACCAGCAAGTATCAAGGCTTAATCATGCTTGCATGACCAGAGGAGAGGAAGTGCTTTATGATGCAACTATCACAGACAGCGCAACCACAGTCAGAGCACTTGGCTTCACAGGAGGAACCGCATATTAGACATTTTCCCATTAATCGGTCTTTGACAGTGCCGAGCTATAGCTTCTAGTATGTAAGGATTGAGGACATAAATTCTAGTCAGATTCAGCATTGGATAAATCAACTACTCTCCATGATAATTAGAGAATGACTGCCATCATTAACCCAGTAAAGATGTCCTGCGAAATATGCGAGCATCCTTTGTCTCGACAGTCATCAACTGAAGGTAGTAGGAACGTTCACTTCTGCACCATCGGCAAGAAAGAATGCGACTTTGAAGAGTAATAGCAGCATTAATATCTCCCGCCGCACCAAGAAGAAGTGTTCTTCCGATTCTGACTCTCTGCAAGACATTATTCAACCAAATTCTCTCCTAAGGACAACCCCTAGCATTATATTTCTCTGGCAATTATCTATCCAATGCCAATGAAGGTCGAGATGACCATCAGGGAGCATATCGAGGAGCTCCGGGTAAGAGTGCTCCGGGTGGCGCTCTCGATAATAATCATCACCATTTTCGCCATGACGTTTGACCTCAGGCCAGCAGAGGTTGGGGGCCTGCCACTTGCCTATCCATACCCTGACCCGATACACAACATATCTGCCAGGCTTACATTCTACATGCAGGATACCCTGCTCCCTGAAGGCGTAGAGCTCATCCAGACTGCACCGGGCCAGGCATTCTTTGCCCAAGTCTATGTGTCGGCACTGATAGGGCTGACCGCATCCATACCACTTATTGTTAGGGAAATAGCGGCGTTCATTTCGCCAGCAATTAGCAACAAGACGAAAATCGGACTCTTGAACGTGTTCCTTCCGGCAGTCGCGCTCTTTGCCGCAGGCATCGCCTTTGCCTACCTTCTGGTCATACCCTACGCCCTTGACTTTTTGTACCAATACGGTGAAGCTCTTAACGTCGCGACATTCCTTACAATCAACGATTTTATTTCATTCGTGATGCAGTTCTTCCTTGGATTTGGGATAGCCTTCCAGCTGCCGATACTGATGTACGGCATATCGCTCACCGACGTAGTATCGCCGCGCTTTTGGCGCGATAACTTGCGATACGCGGCCATAATTCTGGTGGTGTTTGGCGCGATAATCACCCCAGACGGCAGCGGGGTGACGATGTGGTTCGTGGCCGGGCCCATGATTGTGCTGTACTTGGCAGGCATGCTGGTTGTCGAGAGAAGGGCGGCTACCAAAACTAACACTTAAATTCTTAGGCAACCTATCCTATGGCAGATGGTTGCTGAAGGGCTGTCAAATCTCATAATGCAGTTTGCAGGCCTTGGAGGATGGGAATGGGTTATAATAATTGGCCTGATTGTGGTGGTCTTTTTTGGCGTGAAAAAGATACCCGAGCTAGCAAGGTCGTTTGGCAAGGCCACGGCCGAGTTTGAAAAGGCAAGGATCGAGGCTAAGAGGGAGCTCCAACAGCTGAAAAGCGAGGGGCTCGTCGGCAGAGAAAAGCTTGAGGCAATAGCCGACTCGCTTAAGATCGACTACACCAACAAGAACGACGACGAGCTGAGGTCTGCCATCGAGCTAGAGCTGAACAAGAGCAAGCAGTAACTTAAAACCTTTTTATTATATCTCTTTTTCACTGTAAAGCGTTGATCGGCATGCAGCAGATCGTATCCATCGTTGACCGGTATGATCTCAAGAACGTGACTGTGGGTACCATCGGCAGCCACTCGGCGCTTGAAATAATGGACGGCGCCAAGGACGAAAACATGAAGACGGTGTGTATCTGCCAGAAGGGCAGGGATCTCCCGTACCGACGGTTCAAGCGGCTTGCTGACGAGATTATTTTGCTTGACAAGTTCTCTGACATCATGAACAGGGAGAACCAGGAAAAGCTAAGGGAGATTAACACAATAATGGTGGCCCACCGGGCCTTTACCGCGTACTTGGGTTATGACAACATTGAAAACAATCTGAAGGTGCCGATCTTTGGCAACAGGTCGCTTCTGCGCGCAGAGGAGCGTACAGCCCCGCGCAACCAATATTACCTGCTGGAAAAGGCCGGTGTCCGCCACCCGAAACTTTATCGTAAGGCTTCAGACATCGACGGGCCGGCGATGATAAAAGTGCAGGAGGCAAGGCGCAAGCTTGAGCGCGCGTTTTTTATAGTGTCGTCGTATGAAGATTACAAGAAAAAGTCAAAGCAAAGAATAGAACAGGGGCTTGTCAGCAAGCAGGACCTTGAAAAGGCAACCATAGAGGAATACGTGCCGGGCACATACTTTAATCTGAATTACTTTGTTTCCCCGTTAACGGGCGAGACAGATTTCCTTGGAATTGAAAGAAGATTGCAGACCAACCTGCACGACTTTGTGTCGCTCCCGGCAAAGCAGCAAATGGAGATGGATCTGCAGATTTCAAACATCGAAGTCGGCCACATACCGGCCAGCATCAGGGAGTCGCTCCTTGAGAAAGTGTTTGAGATGGGCGACAAGTTTGCAGTAGCAGTCAGAAAAGAGTACCCTCCAGGCATAATTGGCCCGATTTCATTGCAGAGCATTGTGACAGTTGACCTAGACTTTGTCGTTTATGATGTATCTTTGCGCGTGCCGGGCAACCCAATAATGGCCACGACCAGCCCCTACACCAAATACTACTACGGCCACACGATGGGAGTCGGCCGTAGGATTGCAATGGAAATAAAGAATGCGGCGGCGCAGAGAAAGCTGCGCGACATCGTCACCTAGCGTTCTATTGCTTCTTCAAACAGGTTCTTCCTTACCTTGATCGGTATGTCACAGTATGCTGCCAGTGCTATCGAATCTGAAGCGCGGTAGTTCCGCAGCACAAGCTCGCCTCCCTTACTCTTGAAATAGAGATTGGCGCGCAGCACAGATCCGCTCTGATACACATGCACTTCAACCAGCAGCAGGTCCTGCATAACAGCGATCTCTTCCACCAGATTGTATATAGTTGGTATGCTGCCCTTATCACCTGCCAAAAACCGTGAGATGTGTCTTGCAACCTCGCCTGAAAAGGCGCTCATCGGGAACTCCTTGCCATCTTCGGACTTTAGCACTACAAACCCCTGTAGCTCTACGTTGTCTACAAATCCTACGTGACTTATCCTAGCAGGGACGTATTCCTCGTCTTGAAGGTCTGGCATTGTTTCTATTGTACACGTGCCAAGAATTAAGGGTTTATCAAATTCGATAGGATTTAATTTGCAGTCAGTCCAATCTCGTACAGAGGCATGGACGAGAAACGCTGGCAGAGCTTGAGAGAAAGCGGCTTTAGGATCTTTTTCGTAGGCTTGTTCTCGCTTGTCATTGCCTTTATGATTTATTCCCGATTCACGGTTCCCTCTACAGACCCGCTGGCAATAGGAGCGCAACAATTGAGCAACCTCGCATACGCGGTCCTTGCCATAACCGCGGCTTCAATGGCCTCGATGTTATACGGCATGTACACCATCTTTCGTTCGGAACAGATGCGGCCGGCGAGCAACAACAACCTGATCTCGTTTATCACCGGCGCGTTTGCCGACAGAAACTACTGGAAGATAATGACAGTCGCCGCGATTGGCTATGGGGTTTTTTTCGGCTTTCTATCGCAAATTCTGGTATACAGAACAGATGTGTCGTTTACCGAAGAGGGATTGAAGGTTCCATCAATCGACATGATTCCATGCTGCGCTGCCCCAGGCTACATGCCGATGCTTACTGTCTATATCACGGATCACTTCTTGATACTCGTAATACCAATAAACGTGATACTCGCCGCGGTCGTGTCTGCGCTGGTCGGCTTTAACGTGGCTCTCAGTGTCTTTGCTTATAGTTTGAAAAAGTCGCTCCAGGCCAACACGTCGATTGCCGCAGGAATTGGCGCGACAAGCGGGCTATTCGTCGGGTGTCCGACGTGCGCAGGAAGCGTGTTTTCTGCTCTGATCGGGATCGGAGTCGCCGGAGCCGGCACGAGCGCAAGCGTTCTTGCGCCGTTTCAGACACTCTTTATCGCGGCAAGCATCCCGGCGCTGGTAGCCGCGCCATTTCTGATTGCAAGAAGCATAAGATCGATTTCAAACTGCAGGCTTAGTTGATTTTTGCCACTAGCTCAACCTGTGGAAGCTTTTTCGATATAATATCGAGATACATCTGGACGTGTGGTTCTGCAGTCCATATCTTTTCGTGGCCGTAAAGGTAGCCGTACCTCTGCGAGCTCCCAATCCTCTCGCGCAGCATGAGCGCGTCAAGGTAGCTTGAAGGGACTGACGAGTCATCAAAGCCGCGCATTCTTGCAATGGCGTCGATCACGTCGTGAATGCCAGAACCATGCTGGGCCGCCTCCTTGACCCTGTACGAGATGTCTTTTGGAATCCCGAGACTTTGGGCAAGCCTCCTGTGCACGTGCTTCCCAAAAGTGTCGAGCCCGCCTTTGACGTTCAGATGCAGGTCGATCTCGAGCGCAACCCTGATCACTTCAGGGTCGAGGAACGGCTCGCGGAGCTCGATGCTGTGTGCCATCGTTATCTTGTCCTCGCGTTCGAGCGTTTCCTTGTAAAGCAAAAGCAGGTCTTCGATCATGTGCCTGCGAAGCTTCCTATAGCCTTCCTTTTCAGCGACATTGGCGTACCAGGAGTATCCGCCGAAAAGCTCGTCCGCGCCCTGGCCGGTGAGCATCACCCTTATCCCGTCCTGGCGGGCTAGCCTGACTGCGCCGTACACGGGCAGCGCCACCTCGACCTGCCCGGCGTTAGCATCTTCAATCACGCGGATTACTTCTGGGATCAGCTTTTCCACTTCGCCCTGGCCAAGCTCGGCCACTTTCAGCTCCAAATTCAGCCTGTCTGCGATCTGGCGCGCATAGGCAATGTCGCTAGATCCCTTCACGCCGCATGTATAGCAGACCACCTTTGGCACCATCTTTGCAGCAAGGTATGCGATTAGCACGCTGTCAATGCCGCCAGAAAATATTACCCCAATTTCCTGGAAGTCCTGCGTGCGCTTCTGCATCGCTTCAACTAGTGCTTTCTTGTATCCTTCAACCGCGGATGCCATAGTCTTGTGAACTATCCTGACCTTTAGCGGGATCGGGTCGGCCACCTGGAAAGTCTGGAGCCGGCCGTCGGGCGATATGATGATTGCGCTGCCCGGCATTATTCGCCTTGTAGGTTCTTGGATTCCGATCCTCCAAAGGGCCTTGCGCTCTGAAGCAAAGGCGACAAAACTGTACGTGTCAGCATAGTAGAGTTGACGGACACCTATCCTGTCCCTGACAAGGGCAGTCACGCCTGTCTGCATGTCCTGGATCGCAAGCGCATAGACCCCATCCAGCTCTGCCACCGTCCTCTTGATCGCGCCAAGCAGGCTGTTCTTGCGGAAGTTATCCTCTAGCATATGAACGATTACCTCACTGTCAGTGGTTGTTGAAAATTTGTGGCGCTTCTCTAGCTTTTTCCTAATCTCCTTGTAATTGTATATCTCGCCGTTGTGCTCAAGCACGAACCTGCCGTCGCAGCTGCAGAAAGGCTGCGCGCCGCACGTACCACCCACGATTGCAAGCCTGGTGTGCCCCAGCGCGCTCTTGGCGCTCACCTTCAGGAACTGTGGCTGCATCGTTGCGACAGAGTTTGACTTGAAGATCTGGCCGTCAGCGACCAGTCCGGCTCCGTCCGGTCCCCGGTTTACCATACACGAGAGCATCGCGCCGACAAGCGGCACGACATTATCACCACTCTTGCTCAGTATGCCTGCTATTCCACACATGTTCATCTTTCCAAATTTCAAAAGCCAAGTTCCGCCGCAAGGCAAAGTAACTCGACTTAATCGCAATAACTAGCCATTAATGACTTTTAAAGGTTTATTCAGCAAAATCCAGAACCTTCAGTAGATCCGATTCCCGAACAATTTTATCGCTTGCCTTTGCTATTTCTTTGTCCTTTGGCATAAACGCGACGCCAACTCCTGCGCGCTTTATCATGCAAATGTCAGATTTTGTGTCGCCAACTGCCAGTGTATTTTCTATTGACACATTGAACTGGCGAGCAAATTTTTCCAAGTGGTAACGCTTGCACACTGAAATCTTGCAAAAGCAGCCAATCAAGTCCCATCCAAGCGGCATCCTGACCCTGCCGGTGACCCTGCCATTTTCTATTTCGAGCTCGTTTGCCGCCATGAAATCCAAATGCAGCCTGTCAGCTATAGAGCCAGCGGCAACAGTGTAGCTGTCGCTTATTATCCCTGTTTTGTAGCCCCTGTCTCTCAATGTTGCGATTGTCCGCTCGCAATTCTTAGTGAATCGTATCGACTCTATTGCAGATTCCACGTCTTTTCTTGTCGGGCCGACAAAGAGCGCCGCTATAGCTTCCGTCTGCTCGTACCCAGCCATCCCGCTTGACTGTATTGCCCTGACCTTGTCATACAGGCCGAACCTGTCCGCAAGTGCAAAGATCAGCCGTCCGTTAATGAGGGTGCCGTCCATGTCAAACGCAGCAAGCCTTAGCATGAAGGTGCGTATGTGGTAGCCTTGCTTAACTTTTCCGATTTCCGTATGTCAATGTCCTTGAAGGACTCCATCCTGACTGTTGCCAGCGGCTCCGGCTATCCTTCAGCCAGCGCACATTGTAACGTAAATGTATTACGCACTCGGTCCATTCAGTAATTGTTTATAATATCAGCCAAACAGTTTAGATGTGCAAGACCGGAAATACCAGAAGAAAAAGGTCACTGTTGAAAAGTTCATCAAGAAATTTGGCAAGATCGACCATTCTGTCATTCTTGACAATGTCGATGTCGATTATGATACGCTCATGAAGATACTGTCCGACCTGCAAAACGAAGGGCGAATCAAATAAATTCAGGCATATGCAAATTATCGCCATGAAGGGGACTTTTGGATCAGGCTGCTTCCAGTGCTCATAAGATGTTTTCACAAAACTAAAAGGAGTCAACGCTACCACAGTCGGCTACATGGGAGGCTCGCTTGAAAACCCGACGCACGAGGATGTCTGCACCGACAGGACCGGACATGCAGGTGGTGCAGGTAGAATACGACCCAACTGTTGTTGATACGAGGAGCTCCCGACCGCATCCTGGGGCAGCCATGAACCGACAACCCTGAACAGGCAGGGGCCGGACGTTGGCACGCAGTACAGGTCTACCGTGTTCTTTTACAAT
>DATEUD010000008.1:0-14576 GCA_035283265.1 Nitrososphaera sp. | reverse complement strand
CAGACAGTGCTGGCCTTCCTGTCGCCATTAACATTGCGTCTGCTTCGCCGCATGAAGTCACCCTTGCTGAACAGACTGTCGCCAAGTGTCTTGTCGCTGATGAAAAGCCGGAGCGCCTGATTGGAGACAGGGCGTACGACAGCGACCCACTTGATGTCAAGCTGGCTGTCAATTGCGGCATTGAACTGATAGCGCCCCATAGGTACAACAGACAGGCATCTAAAACGCAGGATGGACGGCCACTGCGTCGCTACAAAAGCAGGTGGATGGTAGAGAGGTTGTTTGCGTGGCTACATGGCCACAGAATTTCCGACACATCTTGGTGCGCCATGACTATTATGCAGAGAACTTTCTGGGGTTTGTCCAGCTTGGATGCATGATGATCTTGCTCAGGAGGTGTTTATGAGATGACTTCTAGGCAGCGGGCTTGTCTGTCTTGGCAGGGTACTTGCTGTCGTTGACCTGCTTGTTTATCGCCTCGGCCATAAAGTGGTTGCTCACGTTCACCTTGACGTCGTTGATGCCATACACTTTGTAGATGTTGTCCCGGACATCCTGGGCTATCTTGAAACCAAAGACTGCAGGGCAGAACGGGCTTGTCAGGTGCAGGTCCACGTTTACCTTGCCAGAGTTGATGTCGACCTTGTCTATGAGTTCCAGTTCCATTATGGAAACTCCGATCTCGGGGTCGACTATCTTGGTCAGCTCGTCAAATATTTTCCTGCGAGTCTGCTGCACCTGCTCTTCCTGACTCATACGATATAATTGCTGCGGATACCATATTTAACCACTACTATCTAAATAGTGCGTAACGTTAATTGAACCCTAAAACGTCGACATCCCCATTATGCAATCACAGAAACAAAAGCATTCGCTATTCGTAAGGTGGCGTAAGAAAATTATTGTTAGGGATTCTAACAGGCAATCGAATTTTAATTAAGGATATCGCTAGTGATTAATCTAAGGAACTTCTTAACCGACACTGGTGAAAATTCGAGTGAAAGTAGATCGGTGTTGATTTCGGGTCATGATGTGGTGAATTAGGGAGATAATGGTAACAAACAGGATAGGTTACAAACAAGATGATTTAAGGTCGAAATCTAATATGATCTCCGTGCAGGCTTCCCGGAAAGGGAAAAGGGAGGAAAACAAAGGTCAAGCCACCAATAACGAGTCCAACGATGATAAGCAGCTCCAAAATCTGTTGGAATATCTGGGCTTAGGTCAGTACCCCGGTTTGATACCAATCTTGAGAAAGTTGGGGTCTGGCACAACGACTACGATGATGATATTCGTTTCGTCCGATATTCCTTGGATTATTTAGAGACGATGAAAACCGTCCGAAAAAGATGCAGCTTCTTGATTTTGCTGAAATAGACTACGTAATGCCGCATGCACAAATTTCTTTTTATTGTAGTAAGGCTTTGAATATGCTCGGTGAATCACACTGCTCCAACAACTTCTTTAATGCCGCCATTTTTCTCAACCGTGACAAGCGGACCGCCTGAGCTAAGAGATATTGTCGTAATGGACTTGGCAGTTATCATGGTCGTTGCTGGGATAATGATTGCCATTACCTACAAGCTGAAACAGCCAATGGTTATAGGCTACATTCTTGCTGGCATGGTAATCGGACCTTACACGCCGCCTTTCTCTCTCGTCAGCAGTATTGAAACTATCAACCTCCTCGCAGAGCTCGGCATCATCATGCTGCTTTTTGTTGTAGGAACTGAATTTCCTGTAGCCAAGTTGCGAGCTGTGGGGCGCATTTCTTTGGTAGTTGCACTAACAGAGGCTCTTGGAACGTTAGTATTAGTATTCCTCATCGCTCAAAACCTTGGCTTTTCCTTCTTTGATTCGATGTTCCTTTCTCTCGCAATGTCGATCACAAGTACAGTCGTGACAGTTAGAATATTGGAAGAGCTTGGCATGATTAAGGACAGATCATCACTATTGCTGCTCGGAATATCGATTGTCGAAGATATACTTGCAATTAGTATTCTTGCTGTACTTCAGTCAGTAGCAGCCCAGGGCGGAGAATTTTCAGTTCTAGGGATAGCAATTTCAATTGGAGTAGTTGCCGCTTTCATTGGCAGCACACTCGTTATTGGTTCAAGGTATATGCCTAGGATCATTGACAAAGCGGGAAAGACGAACGATTATGCGCTGCTGCTTATAGTAATCCTTGCTCTCGCGTTCGGACTTTCATTTGTTGCAACAGGACTCGGACTGTCTGTTGCAACAGGTGCTTTTCTTGCAGGAGTACTGGTTGCTGAATCCAAGAGTGCTGCTGTAGCCAAAATTATTACTACTCCTTTGAGAGACATGTTCGCCGCTATATTCTTCATTTCCATAGGCGCACTCATGGACATATCTCTGATACCACGCTACATAGTGCCTGCTGCGATTTTCATTCTAGCCTCATTTGCCTCAAAATTCCTAATAGTGACAGGTATTCTTGCTAAGGCCAAAGTCGATAGCACTACATCCATAAGAACTGGGCTTGGCATGGCATCTGCAAAGGGGGAATTGTCTTTGGTAGTTGTCAAGGGAGGGCAGGACGTAGGAGCAATTAGTTCATCGCTTCTTCCCATCCTCGGTGTAGTTACTATCGTTACGACCTTTATGACACCGTTTATCATACGGTTTAGTTCAAGAATAAATCTATCCAAGTCGGAAGATTCTTCATAAGCACCTCCTGGCTAGAGGTATCATTTTTCCATTCTAATCCAGCAACTATCTTTGCCACTGGCTAGCCAGTTGAAGCCCTAGGTGCTTCCTTTTTTAACTATTGCAAATTAAAGGAAGAAGATCTGCGCGCTTGCATGTTCGTCTGACAGCGTGTTGGCGACAATGTCGCCCATCTGGCTCCTGCTTTCCTCCGCGACCGGCTCTATCAGGTCCTTGGTGACAATGTCCTCCTTTTGCCCCGAAAAGAACCCGAGCACGACAACAAACGGCTTGCCGTTTCCGTGCGAACACAGATACAGCAGTTGCCGGTCGCCGACGCCAACAGAACTGCACCCGGAAAGGTCGGCAGGGTATTCTATCAGTCGCGTTGACGCTGCAAGGGCGGATTCCATGGAAAATCCATTGCTAAATGGTATAACAGGGCACAAGCTAGTACCCGTTTACAAAAGGATGGACTTGAGCTAGTTGGCGTATAATCTTAAAATAAAGCACCCACGGTGCACACTTCATGTATCGGTCGCGGCCCAAAGACAAACTGGACGACCACGTGCTCAAGTTCCTCTCTTCGATTCAGCAGGACCAGTCCATACTTTACTACGACGTCCAAGGTAGCGAGGCGCACTCGATAATGCTACACGAAATGGGTCATCTCACTTCTGGCGAGCTGAAAAAGATACTGGCGGCGCTTGAGGAGGCGAAGCAAGAGCCAGATAAAATCGAGACTGAAGGCTACGAGGACATCCACGAGGCGATTGAAGCGTTCGTGATAAAAAGGGCGGGCATGGACGCCGGGGGCAAGATGCACACCGCCCGGTCGAGGAACGACCAGGTGGTGCTTGACATCAGGATGAAGATACGCGACGATATCAACGACGTTTGCGCCGCGCTTGCAAGTCTCATAGTGGGGCTGGTCACGAGGGCTCAAGAAAGCAAACGGGTCCCGATGCCGATGTACACTCATTTGCAACAGGCCCAGATAGGGACGTTCTCCCACTTTTTGCTGTCGTACGCCTATGCGCTCATGCGCGACATGGAGCGGCTGTATCTCGTGTACCAGCGGGTGAACCAGTCTCCACTTGGCGCGTGTGCAATAGGAGGCTCGAGCATCAGCATCGACAGGAAAAAGACCGCGATATTGCTTGGCTTTGACAGCATCGTCAGAAATTCGATAGACGCGACCAGCTCGCGCGACGCTTTCCTTGAATATGTGGCAACGCTTGCGATATTGATGAGCACCCTCGGCAGGATAGCAGAGGATTTCATAATATGGTCGACCACCGAATTTGGCTTTATCGAGCTTGCAGACCGGTACAGTTCTACGTCGAGCGCGATGCCGCAGAAAAAGAACCCCGACCCGCTGGAATTGACAAGGGCCAAGGCGGCGATTATCACGGGCAACCTCGTGTCAATTCTCGGCATAGTCAAGGCGCTGCCGTCCGGCTACAGCCGCGACCTGCAGGACGTCAAGCCGCCTCTGCTCGGCACGTCTGCAACCACCCTTGACGCGATTAAAGTAATCGACGGCGCAGTCAGATCGCTCAAGATAAACAAGAACAAGATGCGCCAGGCCGCCAGCACCAGCTATGCAATCGCGCTTGACATTGCAGAGCAGCTGGTGATGAAAAACAAGATGCCGTTCCGGGCGGCCCACAAGATAATGGGCGCGCTTGTCGACAGAGCCGCAGGCAAAGGCAACATGCCGCTTGCCAAATTGCAGCCGTCAGATGTTGCTTTTGTGCTCAAGGCGCAAAAGGCAAATGTCAAGCCCGACGAGCTGTCAAAAATAATCAAAGAGATGACGCCGGAAAAGTCATTGCAGGCGCGAAAATCGACAGGGTCGCCCAATCTTCATGAACAGGAAGAAATGATAAAGTCGTTATCACAGGGGGTATCAAACTACAAGATCGGGATTCAAAGGCGAACAAAGATGGTCCAAGGATCTTTTGACAACCTTGACAGGATCGTCATGAAACACCTGCAATCGTGACTGCTATCGCACTTTTAAAGTGGATGCCGTCGAAATCCGAGCCCTTTTGCCTGCGTGATGGCGCTTGGAGCGAAAAAAGGCGCCTGAATTCGCTGTTTCAGTTGCGAGAAGGTTTATATCACATCCGAAAGCAGTTAAAATCGCAATAAATGTCGCTAAAATCAGACGATCCAAACTACTATGCGCACCAGTACAACTGGAACGGCGAAAACGCCCAGAAGAGAAGGATAAGGATTCTCGACAGCACGCTGAGGGAGGGCGAGCAGCACCCCGGCGTCTCGTTCACGATAAAGCAGAGAATCCAGATCGCTTGGATGCTCGACTCTTTCGGAGTCGACCAGATAGAGATAAGCCCGGTGGTGTCACCGGATCACGCTGAAGCGACCAAGACGATAATCAGGCAGGGGCTGCGCGCCGACATTGTCGCGCACACAAGGGCAATAAAGCCCGACGTCGACATTGCGATTGACTGCGGCGCTACGTGGGTCGCCACTTACATGGGCATTTCTGACATACATTTATCGGCAAAACTAAAGATCACGCGCGAAGAGGCCAAGATCAGGGCGCTTGAAGTCGCCGATTATATCAAGGCGCACGGATTAAAGTCAAGGTTCACTATGGAGGACGCCAGTAGGACAGAGCCGGCGTTCCTTGTCGAAATGTGCAAGGAAATGAACAAGCGCGGAATTGAAAGGATAAGCATACCCGACACGGTCGGCATCATGCGGCCGCAGGGCATGTACAATTTGGTAAAAATGGTGCACGACAGCATCGACACTTCTAGGACGTCGCTTGACGTTCACTGCCACAACGACGTCGGGCTTGCGCTGGCAAACGCGCTGGCAGGATGCGAAGCAGGCGCCGACCAGATTCATACAACCATAGACGGGTTTGGCGAGCGCACCGGCGTCCCGAGCTTGGCAGAGGCGGCAGTAGCGTTGACGCTTGTCTACAGGTCAAGCAACGACCTCCGACTCCACATGCTGAAGGACCTTTCAAAGACGATCTCTGACTATATCCACATGCCAATTCCAGAATCAAAGCCGGTCGTGGGCGACAGTGCGTACAAGCACAAGGCCGGCACGCACCTTGCAGCCATACTGCGCAACCCAGCGGCGTACGAAATAATAGAGCCGAAAATAGTTGGCAACAGGCGCAAGATAGTGTTTGGCGAGCTTGCAGGCAAGAACGGTGCCGCGTACCTGCTGTCGCTGCTCGGACTGGAGACAGGCAGGCACGAGGCGGAGACTCTGGCCCGGGGCCTGAAGGAATTACGCATGGGCGACATACTGGAATTATATCTAGATGACAGGCTGGAGAGAA
This sequence comes from Nitrososphaera sp., assembly GCA_035283265.1. Classification (GTDB taxonomy): domain Archaea; phylum Thermoproteota; class Nitrososphaeria; order Nitrososphaerales; family Nitrososphaeraceae; genus Nitrososphaera. The sequence continues at coordinate 8,575 of DATEUD010000008.1, read as the reverse complement.
AGATACTTAACGACGCTGCTGTAAAACTAGACCCAGCAAAGGAGTAGAATGGCATGGTGGTAAAGTGTCACGAATGTGATGCAGAGATAAAGATGCCTTCCGACTCGATAGAGGGCGAGATCGTAACCTGCCCTGACTGCGGTGCAAGCTACGAGCTTGTCAAGTCGGGAGAAGGATTTAGCATAAAACCGGCGCAGGTTGTCGGCGAGGACTGGGGACAGTGAGGCAGGAAAAGGCCAACCAGTCGTCATCAAATTTTTCCAAGTCCCTTACCATCCTCTACGACAACATCAGGTGGGAAGAAAAAGCCCTCTACGAAGCAGCGAAGAACAAAGGCGTCATCGTCGAAAATGTTGACTGCAAGAATCTTTTCGTAAACCTGAACGACAAAAAATCAAAATACAGGGGGCAGGCTGTGCTCCAGCGCAGCGTCAGCTACTTCAAAAATGTCCACTCTACGGCGGCGCTTGAAGGACTAGGGGCGCGCGTCATTAACCCGCTTTACACGGCGATGCTGTGCGGGAACAAGATGTATGCCCACATGGAACTGGAAAAGGCGGGCGTCAGGACGCCAAAGGCTGTGGCGGCGTTTTCAGAAGAAGGGGCACTCGCTGCCCTCGACGAGTTCGGCTACCCCGCGGTGATCAAGCCAACTGTCGGCAGCTGGGGCAGGCTCATCGCGCTCTTGCGGGACAAGGAAGCCGCAAGGGCAGTGATTGAAGACAGGGAGCACATGTTTCCACTGTACCAGGTATATTATTTTGAGGAGTTTGTCGAGCGCCCGCCCCGGGACATCAGGGCAATAGTAGTCGGCGAGAGTCTGGTGGCTGCCATTTATCGCTATTCCGGAGAAGGCGAGTGGAAGACCAACATGGCCCTTGGCGGCCACGCCGAGGCGTGCCCGGTGACAAAGGAGCTGGAGGACATTTGCCTCAAGGCCACGCGGGCGCTGGGCGGCCAGATTGTAGGCGTCGACCTGATGGAGAGCAGGAACGACGGCTTGATGGTGCACGAGGTCAACAATACCACTGAATTTAAAAATACCGTCCGGGTTACAGGAGTTGATATCCCCGGATTGATGGTAGACTATGCACTAAGGCAAGGAAAGTAAGTAATTGGTTTCGCCAAGCTACGCTCTAGAGTTGTTGAAGAAAGCGCTGGAGCTTTACACACCATCCAGATCTGAGGCTGCCCTTGCCAGCATGATAAAGGACAAGTGCGTGAACGAGCTTGGCTTTGAGCAAGTCAACATCGACAACGTGGGCAACATCATTGCCACGAAAGGAATCGGCGAGCCCCGCATCCTGCTGTGCGGCCACATGGACACTGTGCCGGGACAGGTGCCTGTCAGGATAGAGGACGGTCACATCTATGGCCGCGGGGCTTCGGACGCAAAGGCCCCCCTGATGGCGATGTTGCTGGCGGCGTCAGAATTTCCGAAGCAGAGAGGGACTGTGATATTCGCAGGAGTGGTCGACGAAGAGGGCAACGCGACTGGTGTAAAGCAGCTGGTGAAAAGCAAGTTGGGCGTCGACTATGCGGTGTTTGGCGAGCCTTCCGGCGTTGAAAACATTACAGTCGCCTACAAGGGCAGGCTTGCCATCAGGCTCACCTGCGACGTGGGCAACAGCGCGCACGCCAGCGCGCCGTGGCTTGCCAAGAACTCGATAGAGGAAATGTACGACTTTTGGAAGGCGATCAAGGCAGAGATAGAGCGGGTCGGTAAGGCAGAGAACAAGGCCAAGTCGATCAGCTGCAGCCTGACCGAGATAACCGGCGGCTCGAGTCACAACGTCACGCCCCAAAAGACCAAGATAACGATCGACATCAGGGTTCCTACGATAACGACCTGCGACAGCGTCCTTCGCACAGTCGACACGATCATTACAAAGGTCGCTTCGGAAAAAGGGATCAAGGCCACCTACAGGATAGAAGACAAGACCGAGCCCTTCGAGGCAGACCATACCTCGCCGCTTGTCAGGGCGCTCCTGCTTGCGGTGCTTGATGTGCGCAACAAGAGGCCGATGCTTTTGCGCAAGACCGGCACGGGCGATATGAACGTGCTCGGACACAGCTTCAAGATACCGGTCATCACCTATGGGCCTGGCGACCCGCATGCGTCGCACACTGCCGACGAGCGTGTAAACATTGACGAATACGTCGCGAGCATCGAAGTGTACGAAAGGGCGCTTTTCCACCTTTCGCGCCTGCACCACTTGAAGAAAAGAAAGAAATAGCGATGCCAAAATATAGGCGTCAACTGCTCGGTAGTCCATGCTATGGTTTGTGGGTACTGGCATCAACGGCTATCGCGGCTTAAGCCTTGCCGCGCTTGATGCCCTGAAGAAATGCGACGCGGTCTATGTTGAGAGGTTCACGAGCTCCCTTTCTGATACTGATTTGCAAGGCTTGAATTCGCTCCTTGACAGGGAAGTTACGCCTGTTCAGAGGTGGTTTGTCGAGGACGGCAGGGAGATCCTGGAAGCTGCCAAGACAAAAGAAGTCGCGCTTGTCACTTATGGCGACCCGTTTGTTGCGACAACCCACATTGAGCTCCGCTCAAGGGCCGCCAGAAACACTGTCAAGACCGCGGTGCTGCACTCTGCGTCTGGCATCGCCTCCATAATGGGCGAGGCCGGCCTGCATGCCTACAAGTTTGGCAGGATGGTGACAATGATGTCAGAGCCCCAGTCGGCAGTGAACGTCTACGACACCATCTTTGAAAACCTGCTTGCGGGCAGCCACTCGCTCATTTTAACAGAATACAGCCATGACGAAAGCAAGGAGCCATTCTTCCTCGATCCTGCTTCGGTGTTCAGGATGCTGTTGGACGTGGAGCGCGACCAAAAGCACCAGATCTTTTCCAGCGATACGTTTATCGTGGTTGCCTCTAGAGTGGGCACGGCAGACCAGAGGATAATATCAGGCAGGGTTGGATCGCTTTCAAAGGTTAACTTTGGCGCCGGCCCCCATTCGGTGATTGTCACCGGGTCTCTGCATTTCACAGAATCAGAAGCGCTAGCGGCCCTGACAGAAAGCATTGACGGGCCGGGCGACAATTCGCAAAATATCAAAAGAATTTCCGTGCAGATGGTTGAACGGTACGCGCCTAAGGCAAAGCAGGCGGTGCAGCAGATGCGCGAGATCGTAAGGCAAGATGCTAACAACAAAGGGATGTTTGAAGTTCTTGACAACGCAGAATACTACATCGCAGACGCCGAGCGATTCCTGCGTCAGGCCAAGTTCGAGCTTGCGGTGCTCAGCATCGGCTATGCGGAAGGGCTGGTTGACGCGCTGCGGTTCCAAAAGGGCATCAACCCGTGGGAAACCCGTGGTTGACATATATGTGAGAAGCAGAAATCGACAGGCGTGTCGGAAGAAGGCTTCAGGCTACTTGCCGAAGGCAAGATCAAGGATTTCAACAGCTGGAGGATGAAGAACCTAACGATGAAGCTGGACTTTTCTGGAAAGGACCTGTCGGGCAAGAACATCTCTGGCGCGTACCTTAACGGAGTTGTTGCGGACAGGGCCAATTTTTCCCGCGCAAACCTGTCCGGCGCAAACCTTGTGCAGGCCAGCCTGAATGGCGCGAATTTCGAAGGCGCCGACCTGACTGAAGCGCTCCTAATGTACACGGAAATGAAGGAAGCCCGGCTTGCTAACGCAGGGCTGGCAAAGACGAACCTGATGTGGGCCAACCTGCAGGGTGCCGACCTGACGGGAAGCAAGATGTCGCAGACCGTGTTTGTCGAGGCAAACCTGCAGAGCGCCAAGGTCACAGGTGCCGACAAGGCTGGCACCTACCTGAAATACGCCAAGCTGGACGGCATGGCGTGGTCCGAGCAGGTCGCTGAAAAGCATTAATAAAAATTTTGTCCAAACGTTTGGATCAACCGTTATATTGATTTCTGGTGAATTTCCGCCATGGCGGCAGGCCGTGGCGTTCTTGTGTCAGCCTCGTTTTCCAAAGATTTATTAATTATCAAAGAATTCTTTTCTCTTAGTATGGCGCAAACCCCTCCGTCTGGAGGAAAGGCATCTCGGCGCGACTTTCTAAAATTAATGGCGGCCGCAGGTACTGTCATGACGTTTGCTCCCTTTGTGGACTGGGGCAAGTTCCTTCCAAACCCTGCGAGCAACGTGGGTGGGAAGGTGAAGGCTCAGCTGGTCAACGGCGAAGTCATCAATGTCAGTACTTTTGAACCCAATCATTCTGACGTAATCATTTACCCCAGGAGCGAGGACGAAGCGCTAAACAAAGAATCCTTCCGCACATGGCAGCTGATAAGGCTGCCACCCGAGCTTGGCGGCGAAAAGAACGACGCTTCTGCTTTCAGGGCATACAGCATGATTTGCTTGCACCTCTGGTGCCTGTGGAAGTACTGGCCGCAGGAAGGCAGGAAGAGGGGAGAGTGCCCCTGTCACGGCAGCATGTACGACCCGCTGACTGGCGCGGCGTTCGCAGGCCCGGCTTCACTGCAAGGCCCGCCTTCAAACGTGCTTCCAAAACTTGACCTTGAACTAGATTCAAATGGCGATTTGATAATACTGCCTCCACGATGGGACCCCAATGCAAACGGGATAGTTGGATATGGGCGCTACCTTAACGTATGAGAATAGTTTTGTAAGATTCATCCGGTGGGTGTATGCCGGAGTAGAGCGAACTATATTCATGGGGATGAAGTTCACCTTCCCTGGAAGGTTCGTCAGCCCGCTTGGCTTCCTCGGCATGCTCACTTTTGTCTTATTCATAATACTTGGCATCACCGGCGCGCTCTTGATGCTTTGGTACGAACCCATACTTGACAGGGCGTGGAACAGCGTCGAGATGATCGACAAGACTATTCCCTACGGGTTCCACATACGCAACATCCACTATCACGCGTCAAACGCGATGGTCATGATGGCGCTGCTGCACATGTACTACCAGTACTTTAGCGGGCGCTACAAGATCAGGAACGAGATACTGTGGGTGACAGGCGTCGTTCTGGGCGTCCTGACGATCCTCGAAGCATTCACAGGCTACGACATTATCTTTAGCGAGCGTGCCGAGCTGGCGATCTCCATTGCGGCGTCGCTGACCAACTCTATACCCATCATGGGGCCGCAGATGAGGGAGGCGTTCTTTGGTGCCGGATTTCATGATTTCATCCTAAGGTTCTACACGTTCCACGTATTCATGCTGCCAATAGCGCTGCTGGGATTGATGTTAGTCCACTTCCCAAGGTTCATGGTATTTGACGTGCCCATGGTCATGGCAATATCGGGTGCAATCATGCTGACAGGAGGGGTCTTCCCGGTAGGACTGGGGCTACCTTTTGAACCCGAGACGCCGCCGGGCATCACGGTGCCCGAGTGGTACCTGACCGGCCTGTACGCGTTCCTGCGCACAATGTACGACAAGTTCGTGACAGGCGTTGCGTGGCCGGGGCTCTTCATATTCGCGTTGCTGATAGTCCCGTTTATCGACAAGTACAAGAAATTCTCCTGGAAGGACAGGCCGGTAGTAACTGCGCTAGGCATCACCAGCCTTGCGCAGATCATTGTCACCACGTACTGGGGTTTCTACATTGATCCGGACATAGACAAGGCGTTGCTCGAAAGACTCGTGATCGACCCGATATTCTTCTACCTAGTCATGATACTACTGGTGCCGATGTCGTTTGGCTTTACGTACATGATGATCAAGCTGGCGAAACACGCGGAGGCAAACGCCAAACTGCAGCCCAAGAAGACGGCAAAGAGCGCGATAAACCTCTCGCTAAAGTGGATCTACGTCCTGTTCGTTGTGCTTCTTGCGTTCCAGGTGTACCTCAACATCGCAGCGTACTATGCCATGCTACAGGGCATGAAGAACTATTCCCTGTTCATAGTAGGCATAATCTCGCTTGTATTTGCAGGCATGTTCCACCTCTACAGGTACGGCAGGGCCCTGCAAAAGGCTCCGCCGCCCAAGCCGGTGCCGCCTGCACCCTCAAAGCCAGCAGTCGCTCCGGCACCAAAGCCGGTGCCAGCTGTCTCGGCAGAAAAGCCGCTGGCAGCCCCGCCCACTGCCTCTGCAAAGGTTGGCTCTGAAAAGGCGCCGCAGCTGACTCAAAAGCAAAAACAGGCAGCAGGCAGTGACAAGGCCGCGGCAGCGCCAGATCGCGCCACTTCTGCAGCTATCAACGGCACGGACAGAAAAAAGGCTGCCTGACAAACAAGCTTTATATGTGAAATTAGAAAGAGTCAAGATCAAGTCATGGCGAACCACGCTGGCGGCATCAGCATTATCGCTTTCGTCGTTGCAGTTGCTGTGAGCATGGGCTACTACCAGTTCTTCTACCTCCCGGAGGCCAATGCAAAGCCAATACTTCCGGAAAAAGTGCTGAATCCAAGAGACATCACCTCCATACAGATCGTGGAAGGCGCCGCTTTGGAATCCAACCCTAGGAACTTTATTCCAAAGGATGTGCGCGGAATCTTGGAGTTGTCAAACAAAGTAGTCTGGACAAATAACGATGGCACTGCCCACACTGTTACCACTGACGATGACTATGTCGATCAGATAAACGGCGCGTTCGATTCAACTGTCCAGCTGGGCACACTTATTGACCCGGGCGAAACGTTCGAGTTCACGTTCACAAAGGAAGGAGAATACGCCTACCACTGCACGCCGCACCCGCACATGAAGGGCGTAGTAGAGATAGTTCCGAACTTTGCCTAAACCTTCTTTATTATTTTTATGTAGGCGATGTCGCTTACCACTTCTTTATGCTCCTGTATTATCGAGACGCGGAACTTGACGCTCGAGTGATCGCCGGCCGGGACGTGGTTCGTGGCGGCCGTAAACTCGACAATGGTCCTGCCGCCAAGCTCTGCTTTGAATATCGAGAGGCGCGCGTAGGGGTGCCTGATCTCTTTCCCATTTAGGCTGGCATAAGAGAACACGTCGCTCGAGTTCTCTATCTGCGAGTTTATCACGAGGCTGTCAAACCTCCCGGGATAGCTGATGGTCACGGTCCCGTGCAGCTCTTCGCCTGCGGCTAAAGAGCCCTCGGCCAGCAAGATAGAGACCTGTTTTTGCGCGCTCAAGCAGCAAAAATTCCAAGGGGATAGATTTAAACTAACTTGAGAGAGGCACACCGCTAATTTTTAGCTAATAATCGAAAATGATTGAGCATGCAGGTAGAAAAGACATCCGTCGATTGCAGGAGGATGACTCAATGCCCAGTGTGCAGCCGCAAGATCTACGAGTATTATATGAATTGTATTCGTTATTTTGAGTCCTACGGAGATAGTCCGAATTGAACTACATAGTATTCTGCGAGTACTGCGGCTATTCGTATGATGCCATACTAAGATGCAAGAATGATGGGACGCCGCTGGATTCTCGTTCCCGTTGTCCTTCTTGTACATATCTCAATGGTGTGGATCGCCGGGCCATTAACGAAGCACATAGCACTAGTTAGTATGCTTGAAACTGCTCTGTGGCTTGCTTCCATAAGGCATTAGAACCGCTTGTTTACGAGCTTCTTCAGGTCAAGAATAGTATCGATAATACTCTTCCTTGAATACGAGGGTCGTTTCTTCAGTTGCATTGAATAGTATTTGTAGACATCCTCTATGGTGATGTCGCCTTCGTCTAGCACGGGCCTTATCCAGCGCTCCCTACTTTTTATTTTTGTGAGTGGGTATCGCATGAGAAATAATCAACAATCAGGACCGGAACGATTGGCTACTTATTTGTAGCCAACCATAGGCAGGTTCTTTGTGACTATTCTTAGATGTTTATTTCGATAGGCTCAGTAGAAACCATATCGTTATCCGTCATTCACCCTGACAAGCCTGCAGAAGTCCTGCCATCCCGATGGTGATAAATGCCATTAAATGGTTCTGAAATCGGACAGCATTTGCGGTTTTCAGATGGTTTCTACAGAGCCATTTCGATAGTACTGTCTATTATACCTGACATCATCTGAAGATTCGTGAAAACTAAAGTAAGCAAATGTCGCGTGTAATATTTCATAGAAGTAATAGTATCCATCTTCTTTTCTGGCCCTCACATCTTCGGTCCAGAAATCCATCCAATCCAGCCGATACATTGTGAGTTCGCGGTTGGCCCCTCTTCTAGCAATCCCGTATGAATCTGGATCGTACTCGGTCCCTATTGCCTTATTGACCTTAGTCAGCTTTGTTGGTACTATGATTACCCTGCAAGCCATACCTACGGGTACCGCGACGGCAGGTGGACAGAATGGATCTGCTGGAGGGGCGGCGCCTACGAGTCAGACACACCTGCGTTCAAGGCGTACCCGCACCAGTTCCACGATATTGTGGACAAGAACAGAGACTATTTCCTTGAAAAATACGCCTGCTACGAAAGGGGAATTGTAAGAAACCCCGAGACTGCTGGCCCATGACGCCAGAAACATTCCTTATGGGTTTCACACAGTTGAGTAAAAAGCTAAAGTTTTCTAGGTAGATAAAGACTTAAAGTAGTTTAGCGATATCATGTTACGGATGCGTCTGTCAAGCATCACGATCGATGTCGATGGATCCACGTCTGGTTATGTCGCCTGGTACAACCATTCTA
>DATEUD010000007.1:0-2733 GCA_035283265.1 Nitrososphaera sp. | reverse complement strand
CCATCAATACGTCCATTCCGTATGATGCAATCTTAAATGCTTCTGTGATCTTTCTCTGCATCCCACCTGTCACGTCTGTGCCTGATGCTTTTGAGATCTCGATTGATTTCTTGCCTGCCACTCGTATTTCGCTTACGAGTTCCTTGCTATCCATGTTCCTATAGATTCCATCGACATTGGTTGCAAAGATTACACTTGAAGGCCGCAGTGCCCTTGCCAAAATAGTCATTAGCGCGTCGCCCGACAGGATTGAATATTTCTTGCCCTGCATGTGCACTACATCGCCAAACGTCACCGGCATCACCTTTGACCGGGCCATGGTATAGACTTGCTTTATCTTCGCCGCGATTGGCCTGTGTCCTGCCGTAAACACTGATGGCGGCATGCCGTACGGGTAGAGCCCTGCCGTTATCATCGAATTGACTATTATCTGGTTGAGCGCGACCATTGACTCGTGCACCACTGAAACCCCGTGTGCGTCATAGTTGGCCGGCTTTATGTGCATCTCATATTTCACCGACCAGTAGTGGCCGAACGAGCCGCCCCCGTGCACAATTATGACCGGCACGCCCAGCTGCGTCAGAACGCGCGAAATGCCGCCTATCGCGACGGGGTTGGCTGCAAGCGGCCTGTCCTTGAACGTGACCACCGAGCCACCCAGCTTTATCAGGGCAAGTTTATGCAACAAAAAGTCTATTTTTCGGAGCGGATTTAAAGTTTGATATGAAAATTGAGATAGAGGGGGATTTATGCGAAATGGCTCGGCGGCGAGCGCTTGCTGCTGTCGTCCTGCAGCGCCTGACCCTTCACCTGGCTTTTCGACAGTGTGAACCTCTTGTCGTACGGTATGACATATAGCTTAACTGAAGTGTTGACCGCGTAGTGCAGCGAGCCGTCAGGGTTCCTGTAGTTTGTGGCCACCCCGACCCGCTCTATTCCCACTTTTACCTTTACTATCGTGCCGTCTTCGAGCTTGAATGTCACAGTGTCGCTTCCAACCGTTGAATAGTCCAACATCTTGAATTCGATCTTGTCAGGCTTGCTTTCCTCGCTCATGCGCGGATCATGCGCGGACTGGCTATAAAAGCCTCGTGACAGGGTACCGGCATCATAATCTATTTATCTGCGAAATAGGACATGTACTTTTGATGGGCAGATTGTTTGGAAGGGACGAGGACGACAAGGATGCCCCTTCCGAAGACAAGAGGGAACCCGATTACGACGACACCGATTTTCAAAAGCGTGACCTCTACAAGAAAGGAATCAACCACATGTCGAACGAAAAGTTCCTCGACGCGATAAGGAGCTTTGACCTTGCGCTGAGGCTCGACTCGGAGTATGTCGACGCGTGGATCAAGAGGGGATATTCCCATTTCCACCTAGGAGAATATACTGTTGCTATTCGCTCTTACGACAGGGCGCTTGAGACTGACGTCAACAATGCCGAGGCTTGGAACCTCAAGGGCCTCGCCTACTACAAGATGAAGAATCAAGAAAAGGCGATCGAATGCTGCGAAAAGGCGATCGACATCAACCCGAACGACGGCATGTCGTGGTACAACAAGGCCTGCTACCTTACGCTTATCGGCAAGGTGGACGAGGGCCTCGACGCGCTCAAGCGCTCGATAGAGATAGACATCCAGAACGCGAGGAAGGCAGTGCGCGACAGGGACTTTGAAAACGCGCGCGCAGAAGAAGGCTTCCACAGGATTGTCGAAGTTGTCGTACTCGAGTCGATAAGGCAGGGCTACGACTATGTAGGCAAGATAGTCTGGGTCACCGGCATGGACAAGATAGAGATCGAGGACGCGCTGATGCGGCTTGCCATGAAAGGTCTGGTGATAAAGCACGAAAGAAAGAGTTTTACCGGCAAGGAAGAATATTTCGAGCTGGCCAAGGAAATTGCAGACAAGGTCGGTGTGACAAAGCGCATAGGGCTTTTCAGCAGCAAGCAGGTTTCAGCCCCCCTGCAACAGCTAAAGGACATCAAGGAAGTACTTGGCAAGGCAAGAGAGTCGATAGAGCGGGGCGACCTGGCAGGCACCCTTCAATACTTTGACGAGCTCGTCAGCCCGGCAAAGCACGGAAGCGCCATGATGGAGCAGTTCTTTGACGCGCACAGAGACCTCAGGCTTTACAAGATAAGGCTGCAGGACAAGGGCCAGGAGTATCTTAACGCGCACAAGTCAGACCTTATCGATCTGATAACAAAGATAGACCACGGCGTTGGAAGCGGCGTCGCCAGCAGGCCACCAGCGAAAGATTAACTTTCCTTTGCATAATACTCTGTAAATGAAAGGGTTATTGCCGGTCCTTTGGCCACTCGATGGATGTTTCTAGGTGTTAGCCTGTACCTTTGCAAAAAATTATGGGCGTTCCTTACCTTCTAAAAGTATTCGAATTGCTACGCCCTGTGTGAGAAGGAGAGCAATACCCGCAGTAGTCAGTGTTTGGCCTGCCATGGCAAATACATTCGCAGCTGCCACCATATGAAAATCTCTTATTTTTCAATACAATATTGTACTGTTAAGCTAGTATTTATGTAAATTATTACAAAATCAGAATCTATCAGAGGATTGGGAGGGTTACACAAGATTCGTAGAGAACTTGCTAGCCACGTTCCTTACTTGCTGCTTAAAGCTTGAGAATAGTATAGTGGAGAGAAGGTGCTTTTCTGATCATCCCCCCAACTCCCCTTGTATTGATGCGGCGGCATACCGGATAACTAAATAA
>DATEUD010000006.1:0-11048 GCA_035283265.1 Nitrososphaera sp. | reverse complement strand
AATAGGTATGAACATTGCCAAGTGGAAAGTTTTACATGTCTTGCTAGAAGCTAGGTTCACCTTAGATTCCAGCTCCACTAGAAAGCATGCCTTATTGAGTTTTGTTAAATCTGCCTCAATTGAATTGCAAAAGATTATTTTCTCTTGCTGATCTTGATCTCATAATGCACAAGACAGCTATCGTCGCCATCACAAAGCACGGGATCGAAATAGCGCGCAGGATAAAGCAGAAAATGCCCGAAGTGGAGATTTACGTCCCGGCAAAGCACAACGACGGCGAGACTGACATCAGCTGGTTTTCAGAGCAGAGCACGCAACTGGTCGCCAACCTCTTCAAAACATGCGACGCGCTGATCTGCGTGTTTTCGCTTGGCGCAGTGATAAGAATGGTTGCGCCACACTTGGTGGACAAGAAGAGCGACCCTGCGGTAATCGTGATAGACGATAGGGCAAACCACGTCATAAGCGCATTGTCTGGCCACCTTGGTGGCGCAAACGCGCTAGCCAGACTTGTCGCTTCATTCTTGAATGCACAGTCCGTCATTACTACAGCGGCAGATGTCAACGAGACAATCCCCGTAGACCTTGTAGGCAGGGAATTTGGGTGGGCAATAGAGAATTTTGAGAATGTGACAAAGACGAGCGCGTTCATGGTCAACGAGGAGAAAATCGCAATCTATCAGGATGCAGGCGAAAAGAATTGGTGGCACGCGCCGCTGCCAAAAAACGTAACTTTGGTCGATAGTATCGAGCAGGTAAAGTCGCCCGAGTTCAAGGCCGGCCTTGTCATCTCTGATAGGGCAATTTCCGATCCTGAAATAATGAGCAAGTCAGTTGTTTACAGGCCCAAGTCGCTGGTGGTCGGGATCGGTCTCCACTGGGACACGAGCAAGGATGTCATCGAGTCCGGCATCAAGACGGTATTCGATGAAAAGGGATTGTCGTTCCGGAGCATAAGAAATACCGCTTCAATCAACCGTGAAGCAAAGGTAAAGGGGCTTGAAGAGTTCTCAAAGCAATATGGGATACCTGTCGAGATCTACAACAAGGACATGCTGGCTGAAGTAAATGTTCCAAACCCATCAACGACAGTGCAAGAATTCGAGGGGACGCCAAGCGTGTGGGAAGCGTCGTCGCTCCTGAGCTCAAAGGGCGGACTTATCGTGCCAAAGCAAAAATTCCCCCCAAATCTGACGATAGCAGTTTCGCGTGTTGTCTACCAGTAGTAAAGATATTTTAGCCTGAGTGAATTATCTGCACAGGCAGTTGAGAAAGGCACTTTTGATTGTGGACAGGGGAAGCAGAGAGCCGGAAGTAAGGCAAGAACTGCAAGAGCTTTGCTCGCGGGCAAAGCGCCGGGCCGGCTATGACTACGCTGACTATTGCTTCCTTGAGGTGCTTCCGCCATTTATCGCGGAAGGCATCAGCCGGTGCATGGCAAGCGGGGCCGGCTTTATCACTGTGATGCCGTATTTCTTATACCCCGGCATGAAGCTGAAAGATACCGTGAAACAGAGCGCCAGGATAGGCAGGGACAAGAAACTCAGGATCGCTATCACAAAGCCACTTTCCTACCACCCGATAATGGCGCAGCTGATCGCCGACAGGATAGGTGAGCTCAAAAAAGATAAAGGGATCAATTATCCTGACAAAGAATGCGACGTCGTCCTTATAGGGCACGGCAGCAGCGACAGGAATGCGCACGACGCGTTCATTCACACCGCCAACGCGATCAGGCCGTGTTACCGCAACGTTCACTCTTGCTTTCTTGAGCTGGACCTCCCAAGCATCGAGGAAGGGATCGTGCAGGCAGTTGCCAAGGATCCGAAGGTCATGTTGATGATGCCCTACTTTTTGCACAAGGGAACGCACATCAAAACCGACGTCGTGAAGGAGGTAAGTGCTGCCCTTGAAAAACACAATTTCAAAAACGCGTTCATGGCCCGGCACCTCGGCATCGACGAAAAGCTGGTCAACCTCGTGGTTGAAAGGGCAAAAGAGGTAGAGAAAAGGTTTGGCGTCTGATCATGTCAGTGGAACTGCAGCCAGCAGGGCAATGTCTGACAAGGCGTTTGACATCGAGAAAAAGAGCTTTGAGATAATCGACTCTGAAATTGGCAGCCACAACTACAATGAATTGCAGTGGGCAATCGTCAGGCGCGTGATACATGCAACGGCCGACTTTGACTTTGCCGGCAAGGGAAAAATCCTCTTCCACGAAAAGGCGCTCGAGTCAGTCTTTGATGCCATCAAGGACAAGTGCACCATAGTCACGGACGTGGATATGGTGCTTGCCGCGATAAACAAAAAATCGCTTGCCGACCTCGGCTTAAAGACGGCGTGCTATATATCCGACAGCAAGGTGGCAGAGGAGGCGCGCCGGTCAGGCAGGACGAGGTCCGAGACTGCAATGAGGCGTGCCGCCAGGGACATGGACGACGGGATAGTGGCAATAGGCAACGCCCCCACTGCATTGTACGAAGTGATCAGCATGATAAGGGAAGGCGCAAGCAAGCCGGCGCTGGTAGTAGGCATACCGGTGGGCTTTGTCTCCGCGCCAGAGTCAAAGGAGGAGCTGGCCAAGACAGACGTGCCGTTCATAACGAACGTCGGCAGAAAGGGCGGGAGCCCCGCGGCGTCTTCAATAATGAATGCGATACTGCTGCTATACACAAGTCATCTGCGTGAATAGTTGGCGCACGTCTGCACAAGCCTGTCAGGCAGTTTGGTGTTTGCAAAATGCAAGTGCATGTATGCCGCGAGGCCGCTTCCGTTTACGATCAGACCGTCCTTGCCGTCTGTTATTCCCATGCCCTTTTTCATAGAGTAGGCGAACCTGGAATCGCGCGCCACGTTTTCAATAGAGGAGTAGTGGAACTCGTGCCCGCGCAGGTGCGCCCTGCCAAAAATCGGTCCGCTGCATTCCGCTTCCGTGTAGTTCAGAGTGAGCCTGCTTGTCATGAGGGTGTCAGCATCTATCAATCCTGCCATCTTTCTCGCCTTTTTCTCGCCCTTGTAGCCCCTTATCGACCGGGTGAGGTACATCAGGCCTCCGCATTCTCCGTAAACTGGCATGCCGTTATTCACTGCCTTTCTGATCGATTTCATCATCGACCGATTCTTTTCAAGCCGGTCTGCAAGCACCTCCGGAAACCCTCCGCCAAGCATTATACCATGCACGTCGTCTGGCAACTTTTGTTCTTGCACCGGGCTAAAGAATACAAGCTGTGCTCCACTCCTTCTTAGCGCATCAAGGTTGTCCGCGTAGTAAAAGTTGAATGACTCGTCCAGAGCAACGGCGATCCTTGCCCTCCTTGCATGTTTTGTGTGTGCGGGCGCCTCCGGAAGCCTGCTCGTTCCGCAAAGGTCCAGTATACTGTCAACGTCGATCTGGCCTGCGACGTACTTTGCCGCGCCAATTATTGCCTTCCTCCTTGCTTCCTGCAGTTCTGGCGCCGGGACCAGGCCGAGGTGGCGCTCGTCCATTCTGATCTCGCTGTTTCGTTTTACTATGCCTACCACCGGCACTTTGACTTTGCCTGCCAGCGCTTCAATGATGTACCTGGCGTGCCTCTCGCTTGCAACGTTGTTCAGGATTATCCCTGCTATCCTGACGTTCCTATCAAAGTACAAGAAGCCAAGGATTATGGCGGCTATTGACCGCGCGCTCTTGCCTGCGTCCACCACAAGAATGACTGGCGCGTCCAGAATCTTGGACACGTGGGCTGTGCTTGCAAAATCGTTCTTGCCTGACATGCCATCAAATAGCCCCATGACGCCCTCTATCACCGCCACATCGGCACCTTGGCAGGCACCGGCAAAGCAGTCGAGCACGCCCTGTTTTCCCATCATCCATACATCGAGGTTGCGTGACTGCCTTCTTGTCACGAAGGTGTGATACGACGGATCGATAAAATCTGGGCCGACTTTGAACGGCTGAACCTTAAGTCCTCGCCTGCAAAGGTTTTGGATGATAGCTAATGAAATGGTAGTCTTCCCGACCCCACTCGTAACACCTGCTACTATCAGCTTAAGAACCAATACGATTTGTAACTAGCTATTTTTATTTAAATTATGGCGTCAAAATTGACCCTTCATTCTCGACATGAATTTAGAGAATTCCTCGCTATCATTGGATTCAGGCGTTCCTTCAAAGATCTCGCTCGCAAACATAGCAAAAGCAAAGTTTCGGTCTCCAGGGGTCTTAACTGTCCGTTCAACTAAAATATCAACTAGTTTTGCTTTCAACTTATGCTTATATAGATCTATTAGGCTCACATCTTTCTTTCTATAAGAAGGTCGGGGAAAGCGGGGCACAAAAGCTCCAGTCCTGATCCCCCAATCATATTGATCTTTTGGTACAAGGGTAGAACGGCCGCCTTCGACATGGTCAACATGTCGTTGAGCGCTTGATTTTCTAGTGAAGCTCCTTCCACAGGTAGCACAAACCCAATTCTTGTTACTCAAATATGCACAGTGCTACATAATGTAGCACTATGTATTATACGTTACGATTGGTTTCGATATTCATGCGGACGTCCTCGGTTATAGTCTGCTCCGATTTCTTATGGTTTATTTTGTTGTCACTATCATGAAAGTCTGTGTCTAAGCAAGGCCTTATCATAGTCTATACCGGCAGGGGCAAGGGCAAGACCACGGCGGCCCTTGGGATCGTGCTCAGGGCGGTTGGCCACGGCTACAGGGTCGGCATGATCCAGTTCATCAAGGGCGAGTGGTATTATGGTGAGCTCACTAGCTCGAAGAGACTCGAACCGGAATTTGAGATGATAGCTGCCGGCAAGGGGTTTGTGGGGATAATCGACGACGACCACTCGATTGAAGATCACCAGAACGCGGCGAAACAGGCAGTCGCGTTGGCTAAGGAGAAACTTGCGTCAGGCGCCTACGACGTCATGATACTGGACGAAATAAACTACGCAGCAAAGCTCAAGCTGATATCAGAGCAGGACATCTTGGACATCATCGCCGCAAAGCCGGAAAAGACCAGCCTTGTCCTCACTGGCAACTACGCGCTCGACTCCGTGGTTGCTATTGCAGATCTGGTTACAGAAATGAAGGAGATCAAGCACCCCTACCAGCAGGGGATAAAGGCAAAAAAGGGCATCGACTTTTAGCGCTTATTTTCTTTGTTTGCCATGAGTGTGGGACATCGCCAAGAACGTCTGAAAGCAGTTAAAATCTGAAGCCAGAGGAAAAAGAATGAAACCAGTAACAACCGGCAGGGTGAGGAGAATGATCGCAGGCGAGCTACACGACATGAACCAACGGACAATCGCGTCGTCGTATACCGCCAACGTGCCGGACGTGCCAAAGCAGAACATGGCGAATGTAGAGCTGCGCGAATCCCCTATTGTAAGCGCTGACAGGGATCATCACAATTCGTACAGAGCTGACAGCTACAGCGTATTACACGACCGCAACAAGCAGCTCCCATCTGCTGCGAGATTGTGGAGCAACCTTAAAGTATGCCATTTGCACCGTGTATCGTAATCCACAAATGACTGCCACCGACGAGGTTCAGAGACTTCCAGAGGATGGAGAGATTGTGATCGCTACTGTCAAGGAAGTCACGGGCCACGGCGCGTATGTCACGCTTGACGAATACAACAACATGACCGGC
Organism: Nitrososphaera sp.; assembly: GCA_035283265.1. Lineage (GTDB taxonomy): Archaea > Thermoproteota > Nitrososphaeria > Nitrososphaerales > Nitrososphaeraceae > Nitrososphaera. Next base: position 5,407 of record DATEUD010000006.1, on the reverse strand, counting down.
TTTTTACACATCTCTGAAATTGCGACCGGCTGGATCAGAAATGTCGAGCGCTATGTGAGGCCAAAGCAAAAGGCAGTGCTCAAGGTAATCAGGGTCAACAAGACCAGAGGGGAAGTGGACACTTCTCTAAAGCAGGTCTCCGGCGAGGAGCGCAAGTCAAAGCTGATAGAAGTAAAAAAGAACGAAAAGGCCACCGCGTTCTTGGACTTTATCAAGTCAAAGCTAAAGCTGGCAGACCCGCAGATTGCTGAAATAGAGGAAAAGATACTGCAGAAATACGATTATGTTTACGACGCTTTCGAGGCTATTGCAAGGAAGGGACCGGAGGCTATCCAGAACATGGATCTTGCACTGGAAATAAAAAACGCGATGGAGGAAGAGAGCAACAAGATCCAGATTCCGCAGGTCGAGGTAAGGGGCATAATGGAGATATCGTCAAAAAAGCCGGACGGCATTGAAGTAATAAAGAGCACTCTCGCGGGCGTCGAAAGCAGCAAGGGCGGCGCAACTACCTTAGTGACCTATGTTGGCGCGCCAAGGTACAGGATCGTGGTGACAGCAGAGAACTTCAAGGTCGCCGAAAAGTCGATGAACAACTCGGTTGAAAAGATACGGTCTGCCATTGAAAAGCATCATGGAGCTTTTAACTTTACGCGGGAAGAATCTAAAAAGTCACACCAGTCAGGTTAAGCCACATGAAACACCTCATACGCAAGTGCCACGCCTGCAACCTCTACACACTTCAGCATGTATGCCCAAAATGCCATTCTCAGACTGCAGACCCACACCCGTCGAAATATTCGCCTGACGACAAGTATGTCCGCTACAGGATAGCCGACAGGTATACGGACGCTGACAAGAATTATAAGTAAACTTGCAGGCATTCAACGTAGATGCACATTGCCATAGCGGGAGCGGGCGTGGCAGGCAGTTACCTTGCCAACATGCTCCAGCAGCGCGGTCACAATATCGAGATCTTTGAAGCGTCGAAAAAGGAACACCACTGGCCCGTCTGCGCGTGGGGCGCGTCGAAGCACATGCTTGAAAAGTTTTCAGATCAGGCCGGGCTTGACTTTGCCAATTACGTTTTTCACGTCGGCCACAGACTCAGGATGGAGCTGCCAAACAACAACGAAGAGTATCTGGATCTGAAGGGCCTCGTGACGTACGACAAGCACGGGTGGGAGAACGACCTGCTGAAAGACGTGAAAGTGACGTACGGCGCCAAGGTCACTAAAGAGGCATTCCCGTTTGACAAGTACGACTATATAGTTGACTGCACCGGCCTCCACAGGACCCTACTGCCAAAGTCAGAAGAAGATTTCCTGATACCGGCGTACGAATATCTGCTTGAACACGTGCACGGGATAGACGAGTTTTACGTCATCGCGTACAAGGGCGCCAAAGGATACTTTTGGTATTTCCCGCTTGGCAATGGCCGAGGCTATATGGGAGCCGGCGACGTGCAGAAAAAATACTACGGCGTGGATGAGTTTTTCAAACAGCACCCAGAGGCAAGGGTTGTGAAAAAGATAGGCAGGCCGATAAGGCTGTCGCCGCCAAAGCGCATGGAGCCGTTTTACGACGGCAACATAATAGGAGTGGGCGAGTCAATAGGGTGCGTCTTCCCGATGTTGGGCGAGGGCATAATCCCGTCGCTTATCTGCTGCGACATATTCCTGGACGTGCTGGGCAAGAGCAATGGCAAGTTTGACTCAAAGAAGTACCGCAAAAAGGTGCTCAACAGGTTCAGCTATTACGACGACGTTTACCGGATAGTGAGGCTCAAAATGGACGGCAAGCTTAGCACAATTCGACACGTGAACCTGATGATGAGCATGTACCGCAACATGAAGAAGGAAGAAAAGCGCTTTGGGTTTGAGGTCAGCCTGGACAAGATGACCCGGCTGGTAAATGCTTTATAGCAAGTAGAATGGGGGAAAATTATTTGAAAAAGAGCCCGCACGAGTCCAGGACGGAAATGACGGTGATGATGCTTCCGTCAGACGCCAACCCCAGGGGGAACGTCTTCGGAGGCGTGATAATGAAGCACGTAGACCTTGCCGCGGGGCTGGTGGCCAAGAGGCACGCGAGAAACACGAACTGCGTCACCGCCAGCATCGACAGAATGACGTTTCTAAAACCTGTGTACATCGGGCACGCGCTGATACTTTCCGCAAGATTGAACTACGTCCGGAGGTCGTCGATGGAAGTCGAAGTCACGATTGAGGCAGAGAATTTGGACGACGGCACGAGAGTCCGCGCGGGCACTGCATTCGTAACGATGGTGGCACTTGACAGGAATGCCAGGCCGACAGAGGTGCCGCAGCTTGCTCTCAAGACGGCGGACGACACAAGGCGTTTCAAGGAAGGCGAAGCCCGGATGCAGCTGCGCCTGAAGGAAGCCGGAAAGATCTAGTGGAAAACTGAGCTCTAGATTCTATTAATTTTTGTGATAACATGAATCAGGTGTCTGTCATTCTGATACAACGCAAGGGAAAGAGCTCGACAGGAAAGGGTACTGCTTCAACGAGATGGACTCGCTTGGAATCCACGCAAGATGGACATACGAGTTGAACGACCGCAAGGAAATGAGAGACCCTGTAGAAAACGTGAAACAGTTGACGCTCCAGCAATACCGGGGCGCCTACACGGAATAATCACTCATATTCTTCCAATTCTTCATAGTTATCGCCGGGCCGGGCACTAGGTTTGTTCCTGGCAATGCTGGCGTTCAGCGTTTGCAATTCCGCAAGGATCAGTCTTAATAGCTCTTCCTGGACGTTTGCTCTCCTGGCTTTCCTCTTGGCAGGCAATAACCCAGAAAAGTCATATTAGTATATTAGTTTTAAGCGGCAAAAAGATGCATTGCGACTCCAGGCCGGTGACTCTATCGAATGGATCGGGATCACGGGAGGAGCGCAATAATGGTGCAAAGTCGCTAGGGTATGAATCGCGCGAGTAAATACCGAGCTTTGCAACATCAAAGAACACCACATAACCACAACTTTCACATGTGAAATGGAAAGCGAGTTTACTTTGTGGCAGGGTCCTAATCTGTCTTTCACCGAATATGTCAGCTTGGGATAGCTGAATCCTATAGTTATGGACAGTGACATACTAAGAACGTCGTGCCAAGAAAGAGGCTGAAAAAAAGGGGGCAGTGGCATGAACCTAAAGCTATGCGACTGTAGCACCAACTGCGCCAATCCATCCGATGAATTAGTGCCATTCGGCAATAGTCCTTTCACATTAAGGCTTTTGATCTGTCCAAGGTGCATGGCTGCGCTCGACCGTGTTGCCTGCGACTAGCCACTATCCCTTCCTTTAATTTTCACTCTTTTTTCCTTTCTGTCAAAACAAGTCCAGCTCTGAATGTCCAACATGCAAGAACTCTTCGATGGTAAAGCAGTTTTCACACCATATGACTGAAGGCTCATTGCAGTCAAGGCATACTCGTTTCGGAATAGTCTTGCCTCCACACGAGCGACACTGCATTCTATCGAATAGCTTTGTAAGTTTCAATTCCGTAAAAGATCATAGGTTGGTTGCAATGCCTAGATATTAGCTCTTTGTATGTATCCTCCATAGATTGCATTCAATATTGGCGACCTCTCGCGGGTCATACGTACCATGCGCGTGGCACCCCTATCAGGCATGTCGACCACTTCGGCGCCGGTGGAAGCCGCAACGTCTGCAGTCCTGTCGGTAGCGCCGTCATTTACCATTATCACTCTGCTGGGCCGGGTATGCTGGCCAAAAAACGCAGACAATGTCCTGCCGATAAGATTTGCTTCGTTTCTTGCAGGTATGACTGCAGCTATCCGTTGGTTCACGTTAAGTTAGCCGGATGATCTTATTTACTGTTTCAAGATCATTCTACTGAAAGGGTCAAGAATACCTTTTTTCAAGTCCCAAGTACGTGTCGAGGTCTACAAACCGGTTGAAATCCTTGAACGTGACCATCATTTTGCGCGTCTGCCTCGTCGCGCCAGTCTTTTTCAGCTCTGTCAGCACTTCCCTCACAGCGTACGTCGCGCTGTAAAGAGCCGACAGGGGGAACACTGCTATCCGGTAGCCGAGCTTTAGCAGCTCGTGCGCAGGTAGGTTCGGCGTGACTCCGTCCTCTATCATGTTTGCGACGAGCGGCGCGTCTATTTCATTCGCCACTTTTTTCAGTTCTTCAATTGACCTTGGAGCCTCTACGAATACAACATCTGCCCCTGCTTTTCTGTACGCATGGCCGCGCGCAATTGCTTCATCAAGTCCAATCGGCGCGCGAGCGTCCGTCCTTGCCACGATGATAAAGTCCTTGCTCTTGCGCGCTTCGATTGCGGCTTTGAGCTTTGGTAGGTACTCGCCCGTTGGTATGACGTCCTTGCCTATCATGTGGCCGCATCTCTTGGGCCAGATCTGGTCTTCAAGAAATATCCCGGCTGCGCCTTGATTCTCAAGGTCCTGCACAAGCCGCCAGACGTTTAGGGGGTTGCCATAGCCCGTGTCTGCGTCAACCAAAACGGGAACCTTGACCGCGCGAATTATCCTTCTTGCATTGTCGACCGTCTCGCCCGCGTTCATTAACCCGAAATCCGGCATCCCGAGCAATGCCGCAGACGACCCGTACCCTGTCTGGAACATCGCTTCAAAACCTACCTGCTCTGCTATCCTGGCACTCAGGGCGTCAAACACACCGGGAAGCACGATTATCTTATTTTTATCTTCAAGCCGCTCTCTCAGTGACGGTTTTGGGGCTACTCTCTTGGTCATCAGTGAGGAGAGCAGGCAAGAATGTTATATTAGCTTTCCACCGGCCACTCGCCCGGCGTTATCAGCTCCACAAGATTCCCTGCAGGATCGCGGAAGTAAAGCGACTTGCTTGTGCCTTTCCAGTTGACTTCTTTTTCTATTGTAATGTTGTTCTTTGCCAGCAACTCTTTCCAGTGCTGGTAGTCATGTTCTCCGATTTCCATCGCAAAGTGGATGCTTGACGGTGGGGTAACCGCGCCGTGCCTGGGCAGCCTGCCATTGTCGGCGATGATCCCGTCAGGATTGAATATCAAAAGCATGCTCTTACCAGCTGCCAGGAAAATGAGCTTGTCCTTTTCCTCCTGCACAACTGGCAGGCCAAGCACGGCGGTGTAGAACCTCTTCATACTGTCTAGGTCAGAAGAATAGATGCACGTTTCGACAACCTTGTTTATTTTCATGATTTCTGCTGTGGCTCTATAGGTTTTGTTTCATAGTTGCCGTCGGCGTACCTGACCACGAACAACTGACATCTCCTACATTCATAATGCTTTACGGGCGGATCGTGCAGGATGGAGCCGTTTAGCCACACCATGATCACTCCACAGGTAGGGCAATTCATCATATGGGGGCAGGTTGCCAAATACAGTTAATATGTCTT
>DATEUD010000005.1:0-12002 GCA_035283265.1 Nitrososphaera sp. | reverse complement strand
GGCCCATCTGTTGAGCAGGTGGATTTAACGGAAGACTTGCAGAACCGGCTACGGATGCTTTAGGCCCAATAATCGTCCCGACCACTCGGGGTGCTGGTATTACCGCGGCGGCTGACACCAGACTTGCCCACCCCTTATTCTACACTATTTTTAGAAGTGCCAAAAGATGCCCTTAACGGGCATCACTCAGAGTAACCCTGTCAAGCTTTCGCCTATTGCAGAGGTTTCGCGCCTGCTGCGCCCCATAGGGCCTGGGCCCTTGTCTCAGTGCCCATCTCCGGGCTCCTCCTCTCAGAGCCCGTACCGGTTACAGGTTTGGTGGGCCATTACCTCACCAACAGCCTGATCGGCCGCAGTCCAATCCAGGGGCCATATAGGTTTTAGCCATGATCCATTCCAGAAATCTTGGCCTATCGCGGTTTATCCTCAGTTTCCCGAGGTTATCCACGTCCCCTGGGCATGTTGACTACGTGTTACTGAGCCGTGTGCCACGCATTGCTGCGTTAACTCGCATGGCTTAGTCCCACTCTGATAGCAGTCGGGTCCGGCAGGATCAACCGGAGTCAATCCATTTTTTTCGTTAAAGAGTACGGCCGGACAACTTGGTAATTGTGCGGATCGCTACTGTCGTTACGGGTTTGCACGTTTGACCTATGTCGGATCCAATGTTTACATCGAATCTCCATGATATGAGCGCAACTGGAGGTCAGTGAATCATAAAATGGCACAATGCCAACATCATCACCGACGCCGCCTAATGTTACGTTCGTTCCTCTTCTTTCCAGTCCAGCGATATAAATCTTTTCAAGCTAGCGTAGACCGTGAGAGAACACTTGAATACTGCCCGCTGAACTTGCCGTATCTTGTGTTAGCTCTGGTAAAGGAAAGCTCGCTAATAAAGTCTTTGATATTTACCAGTTAAACCAAAAGAATATCTGGTTTTTTCGGAGGAGTTAGTTTTCCTAACTGTTAACGTTCATCCCTGGCTGAATTGGCAGTCTTTGAAAGCAAGAGTCAGCATGAGGTCAAGTCCTAGAAAAGTGTATGTTAGATATACTCTGCGAGTGATTTAAAATTTCTCAGATTACGATAATTAGCGTAGTATGTGTATGGTCATGCTCGCCCAGAATGTCAGTGTATTTTATTTCGATGCTTTTCTGTTGTCCTACGCTCGAATTTGGAATATCCCAGTAAAACACATCCCCAGTTTCTACGAATTCTTTTTGGTCAGGGGTTGCTAGGCTTGACCTTGTTCCATCGTTTAGTATTTCTTCGGCGACTAAATTCATAGCATACCCAAAACCTACATTTTTAACAGAAAATCGACATTTCGTACCTTCAAGAGGTTGAACCGTAAATCGCCTTAATTGAGGAAGTAACCTTAACTCCCTCTCCCTATCGGCTATCTCTTTTGCGCCCTGCCATAATTTTCTTGCATGATAAGCAAGATAGAAAGTTGCCAATGCTAGAATGCCAGTCATAAGCACCAATAACCCGTCTAATAACTCAGACAATATCGCTAGTATCTAAGAAAGAAGTATAAAAAGAGCGTTTAACAAACTATGAAGATTCAGTTACCACCAAGATGATGATTTTCTACGCTTTTTGGGTTTCACAACTGTTACGCTATTCTTTGCCAACTCTATATCGCCATCGGAAATTACTTTTGATAGTGCGTTTATGTATTGTTTCTTGCTCGGGGGAGCCTTATGGTCCTCGAATAATCCTTCGATTGTTTTGCCCTTAACCTTAAGGTTGTGTTTGTTTGCTAGGAACTTGAGTTGCGGCAGGCTTAGAGAATTTAGACTGTCTTTATACTTGCTAGATATGGGATTGGTTGTTTCTCTACCCAACTTTTTTTGGAAGGTAGCCCACGAATCCGTTCCTTGTAATTTGTTACACGCATAGCATAGGCAGACAGCGTTCCTCATGGTGGTGGAACCACCTCTCGAATATGCTGTTTTGTGCCCCACTTGTAATTCGGTAAAGGTAATTTCACGCATACAGGATTCACATTTCCGACCTGCCCTCTCCCAAACTATTTGCCTATCTCTTATGCCGAGTGTCCTTCTTTGTGGCTCGTCGGAGAATATCCCCATCCTGTGCTAGGTAAATCCCTGAATTAGATAAGACTTACTAAAGCAATCTGCTTGCTGGCTTACAGTGGATAAGAAAAAAGAAATGATTGTGGCGTCTTATCCAAAGATGTTAGTGTCGTCACGAAAAGCCATCCACCGTTCACGTTTAGGGAATAATCTCCCCTTCTTGAAAAGTCTAGAGAAGACAAGAACAAGTATTCCAGAAGTAATTCCCGCAATTACAGTCTCAAGGAATTCCATCTCATGTGTCCTTCACATATGTCACTATTAGGTTTAACTGTAGGGCTCTATCATAGTGGTCTTATGGCCGTGGTATCATCTACAGGACGTTTGCGTTTGTCCATCAGTGCTAACCCGTGAAAGAATCTTAACTGTTTACCACAGCCTTCGACGGAAAGGCCATGAATGTAACCGCTGTCTATTTGCTCTATCGTATTAGCATCTGTAACAAATATCTCGCCATGCATTTTCTTATCAAGTGTGTAATACCACATCTCTAGGGGTGCAATTTTCGGGATAGGGCAGGTAAGGTCGTTCGTGGTTTATGTTTAATGGTCTGTACCCGATCATGGCCTCTACGACTTACACTAGGTGTGCTTTCCCATCATACGCTAACAGAGGCAACTTTTGCTGCCACGCCAACCATATCTTGAATATATTATTTCAAAACGAATTCGGAAAGTCGATGTTTAAATTTTAGTGAGAATATCTAAATACCGTCACGAGGCAAGTTTGCTTATGCACGATAACGCTCATTCCGGTAAACCAAACAGGCTTGCAAACGAGACGAGCCCCTACCTGCTCCAGCACGCCTACAACCCTGTCGACTGGTACTCGTGGGGGGACGAAGCTTTGCAGCGCGCCAAAAAAGAAGACAAACCCATTTTCTTGAGCATCGGGTATTCCGCGTGCCATTGGTGCCACGTGATGGCCCACGAGTCGTTTGAGGACGAGGAGACTGCGAAAATAATGAACGAGCACTTCGTCAACATTAAAGTAGATCGGGAAGAGCGCCCCGACATCGACGACATTTACCAGCGCGCCTGCCAGCTTGCAAGCGGGCAGGGAGGCTGGCCCCTTTCGGTTTTCATGACGCCGGACCACAAGCCATTCTACGTCGGCACATATTTTCCAAAGGACGGCCGGCATTATGGCCTGCCGGGATTCCAGACAATATTGAAACAGCTGGCAGAAGCGTACAAGAACAAAAAGAGCGAGATAGAGGCGGCGTCTGAAGAGTTCATGAGCGCGCTCTCGCAGACGGCAAGAGACGTTGCCCCGCCCGGCGCCGGGGCAGATACAGGAATCGAGCGCTCCATCTTGGACGAGGCAGGAGTCGGGCTGTTGCAGATGGGCGACACCATATATGGCGGGTTCGGCCAGGCGCCCAAGTTCCCGAACTCCTCCAACCTGCTGTTTTTGCTAAGATACTACGACATCTCCGGCATTGCGCGCTTTCGCGACTTTGTGATATTTACGGCAGACAAGATGGCGCAGGGAGGGATACACGACCAGCTTGGCGGCGGCTTTGCCCGGTACGCAACCGACCAGAAGTGGCTCGTGCCGCACTTTGAAAAGATGCTGTACGACAACGCGCTATTGGCGCAGCTATATTCAGAACTGTACCAGATTACAAAAGACGAGCGCTACCTTGCCACCGTGAGAAAGACGCTTGACTTTATTATCCGGGAGCTGACGTATCCCGAGGGCGGCTTTTATTCGGCGCTTGATGCTGACTCGGAAGGAGAGGAGGGCAAGTTCTACCTCTGGACAAAGAAAGAGATCCGCGAGATCCTGAAGGATCCGGCAGCAATAGACGACTTTTGCGAGTACTATGGCGTGACCGAAGGTGGCAATTTCGAGTTCAAGAACATACTGAATGTGCGGTCCTCGCTTGACGGCATGGCCAAGCGCGCCGGCAAAAGGCCTGAAGAGATCAAGAAGATTATCGACGATGCCGCTGCAAAACTGCTTGCAGAAAGGGAAAAGCGCTTCAGGCCGGGCAGGGACGAAAAAGTGCTCACGTCGTGGAACGGACTCATGATCTCGGGCTTTGCAAAAGGTTACGTTGTGACGGGCGACCCGAAATATCTGAATGTGGCGAGAAAAGCAGTCAGATTTATTGAGGCCAAACTGGCGTCGCCTGAAGGCAGGTTGATGCGCACGTTCAAGGACGGCCAGTCAAAACTGAACGCCTACCTAGACGACTATGCATTTTACGCCAGCGCCCTTCTAGACCTGTTTGCAGTCGAGTCAAGGCCCGAGTACCTTGACAAGGCGGCCAAATACATGGATTACATGCTTGCGCACTTTTGGGACGAAAAGGAAGGCAACTTGTTCTTCACTTCCGACGACCACGAGCAGCTCATAGTCAGAACAAAGAACTTTTACGACCTTGCGATACCCTCCGGAAACTCTGTCGCAGCGTCAAACCTTCTGCGGTTGTATCATTACGCGCAGAACGCCGGTTACCTCGAAAAGGCGACGCGGATAATGAAGTCGGGGGCAAAGCCTGCGGCCGAAAACCCGTTTGGCTTTGGGCAGCTCTTGATGGCGATATACCTCTACGTGAAAAAGCCGGTCGAAGTCACTGTTATCAATAGGGGGGAGATGTCAAAGTGGATAAACAGCATTTTCCTGCCCGACGGAATAACCGCGATCGTCGCGGAAAGCGACCTGCCCGCTCTGGAAAAGTACGCGTTCTTCAAGGGTAGGAACGCGGAGGGAGGCGAGACCGCGTTTGTCTGCCGCAATTTTGCCTGCTCACTTCCCATAAAATCGCAGCAAGAGCTTGAGCGCCAGCTTGGTGTCAAACCTTCTTGATGTCAATTGTCAGCACTTCGCCAACCCTGGGGCTGCCGAGCTTTTCGTAGCGGCGCTTTGGCGTTGTCATCTGGATCATAGTCCGCGAGTAGCTCCGAATGACTGTCTGCGGTTGGGAGCGCAAGATGGCCTCCAGTATCGGCTTGACCTGCTCCTTGACCTCCTTGTCTGTTATGGCCCTGTCGACGGCTTCGAGCATCATCTGCTGCTGCGAGACTGCCTCCAGCTCGACATCTTCAGCCAGCGTGAGGGTGACGCTTGTGCCCGTGTCAGTCATCTGGGTTATCTTGAATCTTGCAGAGTCGTCCTGCATGGCATCTTGGTGTGCACGGCCATTACTAAATCAATCCCTGAACAGCTCTTCCTCTTCAAGCTGGCCTTCCTTCCACAACAGGTAGACGAGGACGCCGGCGCTTGCCGAAAAAACGACGATGTTGACCAGCAGTATGGACAGGTCCACGCGCACGTTCATGACGTACAGCCTGACAAACGCGTAGGCGATGGCCCCTATCATAGCCGCAATTGCGCCTGCTATGCCGTAGCGGATGGTCATTCTGTCCACTATCAATGCTTGTAGAGTCATGCGTATAACTTTTAACGGCATGCCTACCCTAGACTACCATATGCAGCTGGTCAAGAAACTCGAGATAAAGTCAAGGGAAAAGATTATCGAGTTTCTAAACAGCCAGCCGGCGGGCCGGATCGCGTCGATAGACAGAAACGGCTACCCTCAGGTCATACCGATGAACTTTGTATGGGCCGACGGGGCGATATACATGCACTCGCACCCCGCAGGCGAAAAGTTGGACAACATGCTGCGCAACCCGCAGGTTGGCTTTGAAGTCGACCAGCACGTTTGCTTCCTACCGTCATACTATTTCCACCCGACCGACGCGTCGCAGGCAGATACGCTCTACATAAGCGTCGTGATAAAGGGCACTGCGTCGCTTGTCAGGGATAACGGCGAGAAGGCCCGGGCGCTCAACGCTCTAATGGAAAAGTACCAGAAGGAAGGGGGGTACGAGCAGCTCGCGCCGGAAATGCCTGTCCTCCAGGAGGTGGCAGTCATAAAAGTGGTGCCGGACGAGATGCGGGGTAAGTACAAGGTGGGCCAGCACTGGTCAAGGCCATACAGGCTAAAGATGGCGCAGAACATCATCGATCGGGAAGGGCTGGAGAACGCAAAGCCGGTCCTTGCCATCATGGGCGTCGTTTTCAAAGACGGCAGGCTAGAGCTAGAAAGCGACCCCGAGATGTGAAAATGAATGACCTGCACAATCCACCCTGACTTTTTCGACGACAACTGCGAAATGTGCCGCCAAGAGTACCTGGAGATGAAAAAGGCCGGCGAGCCGGCCCCGGCCAAGGAAAAGAGGTACAAAGAGTTCACTGAAGAGAGGGCGAAAAAGCTCTACGAAGAGATACTCTTGCAGTACCTGAAAAGCGGGCTTGGGGACGCCGAGGCCGCTGGCAAAGCCCAAGCGGTGGTGCGCAAGCAGTGCGACATAAGGGGCATCCCGCACTGGCCCTGGCTCTAGGCAGCCAGCTTTTTGCGCTTGCTGTCCTGCGGGTAGATCGTCTGCCCGACATCCTTGTACATCTTCAAAAAGTACTTGCCCTTTTCAGTCGTGTGGTACTCCCTTTCCTTTTCAGAATATTGCAACAGACCGCTGTCCGTCAACAGTTGCAGGTATTCCTTCAACTGGGGGAATGAGAGAAAGGCACTGTACATTATCCGGGTCTTTATAGCCCCGCCGAGTGCGACATCCAGCATGGCAGCCGCGATGTCCATTCTACTTCTGTACTTCACAGGACAATATTTACACGCATCAGATAAATATGTGCTCTAATAAAAAACCGGAAGAAAGCTCTATTCTACTCTACGTCTACCTTTTCCTTGCGGTCGCGACCTGACTTTTCCGGTTCGTCAAGCTTTTTCAGCTCTGACAGCAGGAACTGGCGGTACTTGCTGCGGTCGTCCCTGCTCATTGCGCCTAGGTTCGAGCTGAGCGTCGTCCCGATGGTTATTACCCTGTCCACCAAGTCCGTTGCGACTGCCGCGCCCATATTTCCGATGCGTAGGATTACGTCAAGCTGCTTGTGGATGATGCCATTGAGCGATTCTAGGTCTCTTATGATGGCAAGGCCTTTCTTTGTTATGGAATACCGCCCGTCGTCGTTTTCCACCGCGAGACCGTCGTCGAGTAGCCTGCCGAGCAGGGGATAGATTAGGCCTGGCGACGGCTTCCAGCGCCCTTCAGTCTGCGCTATCGCCTTGTCGATTATCTCCTTGCCTGTCATCGGCTTTTCCTTCAACAGTGCCAGTATGTAGTGGCGTGAAAAGCCCCTTGGTATGGAGCTTCCGACACGTGCAAGCCATTCACTTATCATATCACTAGTAATATCACTAGCGAATATAAGCGTATCGCTAGTGATAGTGCTGTTGCAAACTAGAGAGTTAAGAAGGCTGTTGCGTCGCGGTGTCCTCTATGTCGATTAGTTTTTACCGAGAGCATCTTCCCGTTAGGTTTATTTCCCGAACGCCCGTTGCTTTGCACTGGCTATGGCATTAGCCCGGGCGCGAGCCTGAACCGCCCTTTTGAAAAGGTGCTGATAATGTCTACCAATGGAGGATGGTGGGCAAAAATAAAAGGAATAGAAATTGCGTTTCTTGCGGTAGGAGCTGTAGCCGGCGCATTATTGCGCTACAAGCTAGCCGAATCGCAGCTGATTGCTGACACACTTCCCGTAAGCGTGCTGGCAGCAAACGTCATCGGAAGTTTCATACTCGGGATCTTTTCCATATTGTTCGTGGCATGGAACCTGGACTCGCGCTACTCGCTTCTGGCAGCCGTGGGATTCTGCGGCTCGCTCACTACGATGTCGTCGTTTGCCCTTGAGACTGTCAACCTCGCAGACAACAGGCAGTTTGGAAGCATGGCGATAAACATACTTGCAAACGTTGGCCTGTCGATAGGCGCAATAGTTGGTGGCAGGTCCCTTGCAACAGTCATTCTGAAGGGGGGGCTCCAGTGATGGTGGCAAGAAAGATGCTTGCACTTGCAATCCGGATAAAGAAGAACGACAACTTTGAAGGCAAGCGCCTCGAAGGGGCTCTCTTGGATCTTTTCGTCCGGTCCGGCATCACCGGCGCGACCGTGTGGGCAGGAGTCGACGGCTTTGGCAGGCGGGGCCGGTCAAAGGTCCAGATGGAGGGGATAACCTTCAACATGCCACTCATCATAGAGGTTATCGAGGAGCGTGAAAAGCTCGAACCGCTTCTGGTCGAAATCAAGAACATGGTGAACGACAACGGCCTTGTGACCGTCCATCAGGTCGACGTGTTCTGATACGTGGGCAGCGAATTTCCAGAATTTATATGTTTTGATTAAGACACCTGTAGTATAGTTATAGATAATCTGAATATGGATGATATTTGTAATCAGTCTTAGTAAAAGGCGTAAATATTACATTCGTGCATATTTAGCCGTGCTGCGACGGTCGTCCACTGTAAGGAAGGTTGTGGAAAGCGGGAAGCGATACGGCGCACTGCTCGGTTCTGGTGCCGCCTCGGGACTAATAGCATCGCTTGCGCTCAGCGCCCTGATACTTTTGGCCGAGCGGGTCGCCGGGCTTCCTGTGGGCGCGTTCTACCTCGTGCTACTTGCGGCAATAACCCAGAGCGCGGATTACAGCATGTATGCAATAGCGCAGGGGCTACTGCTCCACCTGGCTGCAGGAACGATCATAGGCTTGGTCATATCTGCGCCGTTTGCAGCGTCACGCAGGGCGTACTCTGCGCTCATCCGGTTTGCGCCCGGCTTGGGCCTTGCAGCAGGAGCCGCTATCTGGCTCGCGCTCTTTGTTCCTGTCACCTTTGGCGCGATGGTACCACTTTTGCAGTCCCTTGACAGCCAATCCGTGATAAGCCAGCGGGCGCCGGTGGGCAACCTGTTCCAGGTGGCAGTGGGAGACCTCTTGGCAATGATGGATCGCGTTCTTTACACAGCGCTTGCGTTTAACATGTTTTATGGGCTCGTCACGCTCATCCTTACAAGGTCGTTTATAGGGGCGCTGATTGGCAGAAAGAAGCAGGTAATTTTATAAAGCCAACCGGAGCACCTTTCGCGCATGAGGCAGAGGCGCATCCTTAAGAACCGCCGGCGGGTGGGCGAGGCCATAATGATTGCAAGCGGAGTAGGCGTCGCAGTGCTCGGGCTTGCGATGAACGTCCCGCCTGTCTCTTTTGGGGGCCTCTGCATACTGGGCCTTGGAATATTCTCAGTATTCTGGAGATAGGCCGATGAACAAGAATATCATGATAGCCAAGATAGCAGGCATAGTTGATGCCGCCTCCGCGGACGTCGCCTTTGCTGCAAATCCCGTGCCTACCTGCGATCTGCCTTCCAGCAGGTCTTGGACCCGCTAGCCTAGCGCGTGACTTTATAGCGCCTGCCTGTAAGTTCTGCCAGGCTTTCTGACACCTGCCACAGCAGTGAATCGACTTCGGCGTTTTTTTCGCCTATCTGACGCTTTTTTTGCTCTGTGTCCTGCCTGTTGCGCTCTATCTCTTGCTCAAGGACCGATACCTTTTCTTCATGATCGGAGGCGCGCCTTGCAGCCTCTGTGTCTTGCCGCGCCAGGTCTGACATCTCTTTTGCAATCTCTCTTGCAGTTTCATGAAGCCCTGGGAGCGACGAGTGGATGGAGTCCAGGTTCTGCAGGATCTTGTCAGAGTCTTTCAGCTGAACTTGGCCCGAGCCAACCGACCTGCTTATCTCATGCAAGAGCGCCAAATACTGCGGCAGGTCCTCGCCAAACATGTTCCACGGCTCTGAGGACATGACCTGTAGCCGCCTCTCGGTCTCTTTTGACACGTTGTAAGAATATTTCGTCAGCGCCCTGGAAACGTGGGAGAACATTTCTGACAACTCGCCCCGGAACTCCTCCTGGCGCTTTCTGGCGCCGGCTAGTCGTTTATTTGCTTCCTGCGCGCGGGCAAACTCGGCTGACCCCTTTACTGCTGCTAGCTCCTGCCTTGCTTTTTCCAGCTCTGCCGCATGCGCCACCAGTATCTCTTCGATGGATTGCGACGAGGCTTCGTCGGCCTTGATGGAGGCCATCTTCTGGGTTATGGTGTTGATCGTGGCTGCGCACCGGACGGCCGGCGCCCTCTCCTGCTCAAAGAGTGCAAAGATTGATTTCGCCTCCTTTTGCAGGTCCTCCAGCTTGTTAAAGCCGGCCCTCATCTTGTCCGCGTGCTTTTTCAGGAAATAGTTGAGCATCTTGCTGTGTGAGCCGCTGACCTCGCCCATGCGGTTCAGGATGGAGTCAAGCCTCTCGCGGAACTTTCTTGCGTCGCCTGCTGATTTCACGGGTACAAGCTCTACAGAAGCCTCTCTCCTGAGAGTCGACACGACCGTCCTCCTCGCAGTCTCGACCGTGGACCCGAACCTCTTTTCGAGTTCTTCAAGCTTGATCTTTTCCTTCTCCATCTCGTCAGCTATCGAGCCGAGGGTGGCAAGCACACCTTCGGCGGACTGGCGCAAGGGCTCAAACCTGCCGGCAAGCCATTGGACCTTTACTGACTCCTGCTCCTGAAGTAGCGACTGCACCTGGGGAATTGAAAGCGATTCTGCCTCCGGAGCCACGACTGCCGGCTTGGTCCTCTCCTCTGCTTTCTCTTTCTTTTTGAAAAACCCGAAAGGGGGAACCACGTGGTATTGGGCGAATCCGTCACAAAAAACTGTTGCGATCCGAGAAAATGCTTAAGGCGCAGCGTGAGGTATATTGGTCATGGCTGCAGGCGCGCCTGCTCCTGCAAGGGGGGCCATCCACGCGGCGAAAAGGTGGATGGGCAGGCATGAGACTACCCTGCTCATCGCAAACGCGGCCGTCCTGGGGTTCCTGTTTTTCCTACACCTGATTGACCCCGCGGCAGTCCCGCTATCTGCGAACCTTGTCAACGTCACTGCCATAGCGCTCGTCGGCTTTCTCTTTTTCACGATTGCCTGGAAGGGGCTGGTTCCCGCAGCTATATGCGCCCTAGGAGTTGTACTATTACATAACGCCATCATTCTGCCCTACTACCCTCCCGGCGAAGGAGCCTTCTCACAACTGCTCCCGAACGAACGGAGCGGAGTAAGAAGCCCGGAAGAAGCCGCCGGGGTCGCAGTCACAATGCACTTTCTGCTCGGCATCGGCATGGTGGCCCTGAGCATGGTTATAGCCCACGCGCCGAAACTCCTCTTTGCCCGCAACAGGCCAGAAGAGAAGGAATCGGTCTGGTCGAAATATCCCATTTGGTACGACAACGTCAAGCTGGTAGGGCGCTATTCGGAGCCGATGGTACAGGCCAGAAGCCTGATGGAAGACCGCGACCGCTACTTGCTCTGGCGATACGAGTACGTCCTGGCAAGTATCTATGGCACACCGCACCTAGTAAGGCCTGACGGTCTGGTGCCTGAAAAGAGCACGGAATTTATCCGCGACCGCGAGAGCGGGCTCCTTATGGGCATGGGCAGGTACGACAGCTACTTTGTGTGAATCTTCTTATGGGGTCTGTCTGTCCTACAAGCTGGTGCTGGCGCATGCGGCGACGCAGATAGAGCAGAACCTAGGAGTCGACTACTACGCCGCCACGGAAGAACTTTACCATTACATGCGCCGCCACGTTGAATCCGAACAAGAACTGGAAAGACCGGTTTCTTCATTTCTTGGGAGGGCAAAAAAGTGAAGGAAAAGGCGCAATCATTTGAGCTTGACTACCTGCTGTCAAAGATAGGCGACGACGAATATTTCCACGACTTTCTGCGCGTCCGACGCCTTGAGGCAGGGGTGCTCCGCCTGCGTCCCGGCGAGGAGGACACACAGACCCCCCACGACGCGGACGAACTCTACTACGTTGTGCAGGGCAGCGGCTACCTTGAGGTCGGGAGCGAGCGCAAGACTGTAATGAAAGGATCCATAGTATTCGTACCTGCAAAGATGCCCCACCACTTTTACGGTAACAGGAACCTGCTCGTCGTGCTCTACATCTTTGCGGAATAGGTATAAATCAGCCCCTGCCTGCATGGAAGT
>DATEUD010000004.1:0-13700 GCA_035283265.1 Nitrososphaera sp. | reverse complement strand
CCTTATCGTGGCGTCGTCGGCAGCGTATTACTCAAAGCAGTCAATGAAGATCCTGGTAATCGACAGGAACGCGATTCCGCAGCAGGGCAGGAAAACGGTTTCCGGCTGGGTCTGCGGCGACGCGGTGGGCAAGAACACCGTCGACTACATGACTGACAGAATCAAGATCAGCTGGGGCCACCCGGAAATAGAGCACCCTGTCAAGGGCGTGATCGCGTATTCGCCCGACCATGAAACCGGCATTTCGTTTGACGGCGAGGGCTACATCCTCAACAGGCGCTTGCTGCCGCAGAGGCAGCTTAGAGACGCGAAAAAGATGGGCGTCGAGCTGAGTGAGCGCGTGGCGCTGCGTTCACTCATCATTGAAAACAACGCTGTGGTCGGCGTGGAAGGAGAAGACCTTGACAGCAAGGTGGCCTTCAAGAAAACTGCAAAGCTCGTGATCGACTGCTCTGGCGTGACATCGGTGCTGCGAACCAACCTGCCGATCAAGTCATTCATACAGCGCAGGATCGACCGCGATGACCTTGAAGCCACAGGCAGGTACATCTACAATTTCGACCTTGCGTACGACGACAAGACCTACTTCGATCCTGACTATTGCATTATTCATCTTGATCAAAATCTCGCGCCAGGCGGCTACGGCTGGGTCTTTCCCAAGGGCAAGAGCAAGGTGAACATCGGCCTTGGCGTGCAGCAAAAGGCGTTTGACGCGCGCAACAAGGCGATGGGCGCCCACACAGACCTCAAGACGCTAATAGACGAATACGTTGAGGTAAACCCCGTGGTCAAAAGCCCGCGTTTGGCAGACGGAGCAGACGACGAGGGCAACGCATGGGGGACGTGGCAGGTGTCGGTAAGGCGGCAGAATGACTGCCTTGTTGCAAACGGTTACATGCTGGTAGGCGACTCGGCATGGATGCCAAAGCCGCTTGACGCAGGCGGCATCGGGCCGGCGATAATCGCAGCAACGATAGCAGGCAAGGACGCGGTTGAAGCGGTGCAGGCAGGTGACACATCTGAAAAAGGCCTGTGGAAGTACAACAGGCACTTCATCAACGACTACGGCTACAAGACAGCCGGACTTGAGGTATTCCGCAGGATGCTGCAGGGGCTGACAAACGAGCAGATCAACTATGGCTTGAAGCACTTTTTGAGCAAGATGGACATTGATAAGATAACAATGGGCGAGCACCCCGAGTTCAGCACGGTCGACAAGATAGGCATGATGGTTAGGGGTGCAATGAACAAGAAGCTTGCCGAGGACCTGAAGTACTGCGCCACCATAAACAAGGTGCTGGTAGACCACTATTACAGCTACCCCGACGAGCCTGAGGGGTTCTCCGAGTGGCACAAGACGCTGACCGGGCACCTTGAGGAAGCGTTTGCAAGATACAAGTAAGCAAATCTCAGCTTCCCGCCCACCAACCTTCGCGGTCGTTGTAGACGACTGATAGAATGAGTTTTTATCTGACTGCGCGTTTTCCTGCAGCAATGCCTCCTCCATATGCTAGATTCCCAGTGCTTGAGACAATCGACATGAAGGAGGCGTCAGACATTAGGCGGGCAGTCGACAAGATGGTAGAAGCCTACGTCGCGCAGGAATCGCAGGACCGGTTCAGCTACCGCATCCTATTGCCGAGGGACCAGAAATCGACTGCAAAGGCAAAGCGGATAGGGCTTGCATTCCAGGGGGAGTTTGTGCTCGGACTACGAAAGCGCAATGTCGTGCCCAAGGTGCGCGAGGTGCGCTACGTCCACGACGAAAGCCACTACGGCTGGCTGCTGGCAAGCCCAGAGGCTTACGAGAGGTTTGAAAATGGGACTTGAAAATATCTAGCAAGAATTTCGTACAGCTCTCTCTGAAACTTGACGTGCAGCTTCCTGTTTTCCCTTTCTTCAGCTTTGCCCGCCTTCTCGATATTGTTCATCACCCTGTCAAATTCTGCCAGCACCTGGCTTGCCTTCGACAGCCGGTTTGCAAGGGAGAACACTGACAAGAGCATGCAGTTCACCCTGTCGGCTTCAAGCTCGACCCTCTTCGAGTCGGGAAAATGTGCGTCGAGGCACTAACTCAGCTGCCTTGCAGAGCGCTCCAGGCACGATGCCGCCGTTGCACGCTCCGGCCTTCTTGCCCCCAGTCGGCTACCGCCCTTGAAAATTCAGTCACTGTTGCCGGATCGGGCGTCTAAAGATAAATGAGTTTCATTTGATCTTTTTTCCAGGTAGCCGATCGCTTCTATCATTGCCTTTCTCCTGCTCTCCTCCGTCACAACCGCCCTGATGTCTTCAATGAGCATCCTGGCCACATCCAGCTTTTTACGCAGGCCAGACACGATGTTGTCGTAGACGGCAAAGGGGTAGATCGCGCTGTAGATCTCTTCCATCGTCGCAAACAATTTTTCGGCGTCTTCTTCGTTGCCCGAGCGCATTCTATCGTAAATAAGGCGCTTTATCTCGCCGACGCAGTCAAGGAGGCCGGTGAGATAGGAGGGCCCCGTGACATCCAGGTCCTGCATCGCGGGGACGGGCGCGTTTTCCATCACTGCCCTGAGAGCGTACGCCTCGACCAGCTCTTGCTCTGCCACCAGGATGTAGCGGTAGAGATCTTCCTTTGCATACTTCCTGAATTCTTCAAGCATTGTCTTTGCCTCTTCCATCTTGTGCTTTGCGTCTTCAATCCGGCCGTGGTGGAGCGCGACTATTGACTTGTTGCACATCATCACGACGTCGCGCGTGCCCTTGATCAATTTTTCGCGCCGCTCCTGCACGTCCTTAAGTTCAGTGTTAGTAGCTTCAAGCGAGCCCTGCATATTCGACATGCCATTAGAGCTGACAGTTTGCAATAAAAGACTTGCTCCCTTGAGAAACTTTAAAGATACGACATGTTCAACGCTAGCTTATTGGGAAACATTCGCCGCAGCAGGGGCTACAGCTACGAGCACACACTTGTCCAAAGGATGAACAATGTAGTGTGGAATGCCCGACGCCTTGGCGGAAGCAGCACCGGCTTGCCGGACATCGTCGCAGTCAACAACGCCGACGGCATATTGCTGATTATTGAAGCCAAGTCGGGGACAAGCGACATATTGTACGTGCCAAAGGACCAGGTAGAGCGCTGCCTGGTAGTCAGAAACATGTTTGGCATCTACCCCGAGCGACACATCATACTTGCGTTCAAGTTCATGAGCAAAAAGAGGTTCAGGAGGAAAAACGAAACTGTCTATGAGAGCCGCAAGTTGGTGGAATACTACAAGGTTGCAGATGTCGTCGCAGACATGAGTGTTCTACCGATAATAAAGTGCACCTACGAAGGAAGGACGTACGTCCTTCACAAAAACAAGACGGTGGCCCTGAACCTGCCGGACTATTCCATGCCGTTTCAGAAAATCTTGCGGAGGGTTACCACTGTGAAAGCGCGGGCCGAAGGAACAACATAGAATGGCCTTCCCTGCCACATTATTGCCAAGAATGAAAAAGGCAGTATCGCTTGAATTTTCAGAGCTGCATGAGAAGGTTGCGATAGAGCTTGACGGCTCGCGGTCGCTCAAAACCGTTATGGCGATAATTGGCAGCTTGCCTATCAAAGTGGCAATAAACAGGTGGGGTGACGAATTGTATACAGACGAAACGCCAGTCAGGGCAGAAGAAGAGAATGCCCGGTCCGTTGTCAGTCTGTTTGATGTCGCATACTGGCCTGAAGGGAGCGCGCTGTGCTTTTTCTACGGTTCGACGCCGATAAGCAAGGAGGACAAGATTATCTGCTATTCGCCTGTCAACATGATTGGCAGGATAACAAGCCAGAAGACATACAAAAATTCTTGCAATCAGTTGAAAAAACGCATGTCAACAAAAAAGTGCCGGTGGTGTTGGGCTAGCAGCCGTACTTGGCCGTCCAACCCTCATTAGCAAATTCACTATCATTGCAGAACCTGGCATAGATCACAGCAGGTTTCATGCGCAACAGTTCGTTGAGCATTTTGCCTCCAGAATACAGCTTTGCCACTATTCTATCATAGCTTCCCTTAGTCTGTGCATCATCCTCATCAATCAGCGCGACAGCCTGCACACTGCCCAGCTGCCCCTGCTGGTGTAGGTTGACTTGATCCTCAGCCTCATCGCCTTCCTGGGCCTTCTTGATTCAGAATAGGGCCAGCACTGGTAGAAGTGGTAGATGAGGTCCCATACCACCGGCCCGCTGACCATGGCCTGCCTTCTTGTCACGCATAAAAGAGCATTAATTGCGACAAAACAGTTGCCGCAAGCAACAACCCGCATATTTTTGCATTACAGAAATAGGGCTTTTGCACGCTACATCTTGATAGATTTACAAGAAACTCAGCTAGCGATCCAATTCTGGTCAGTAATCGAATAATATCGAAAATATCTCTCAATCAGTATTATTTATTAGTTTGAATGCCGATAATAATGTTACTTCATTCTAGAAAAATGCAAACGGCAATAATGTGTAACATGTGCAAATCCGATCAGACGGTCACAGATCTAGAATCGGGCGAAATCATTTGCAGGAAGTGCGGACTTGTATTGTCAGACAAAACGCAGGAAAGCCGCGCGGAATGGCGCGCTTTTACAACCGAAGAAGCAAACGACAGGAGCAGGACAGGAATTCCAAGCTCTCTGGCTCGCCACGACATGGGTCTGTCTACGGTAATCGGTAAAACAGACAAGGACGCCAGTGGACGAACGTTGGACGCGGTGATGCGGTCTACCATGGGCAGGCTCAGGGCTTGGGATTTTCGCTCACAGGCTCACTCGCCTACAGACAGGAATCTCCGTCAGGCTTTCTCGGAGCTTGACAGGCTCAAGGCCAAGCTTGGCGTTTCAGACGTGGTGATCGAAAAAACAGCCTACATTTAAAGGAAGGCCCAAGAGCGCGGCCTGGTCAGGGGCAGAACGATATCCGCCATGATAGGCGCAGCGCTTTATATCGCGTGCAGGGAAACAGGCGCGTCCAGGACGCTGAAGGACATAGCAGAAATCGGTAACATCAAGCGCAAGGATCTTGCGAGGACATACCGGCTCGTAGTGATGGAGCTCAACCTAAAGATCCCGCTCATAGACCCGATGAAGTGCGTCGTCAGGGTGGCAAACAGGGCCAGCCTGAGCGAGCGTACAAAGCGGGCTGCCCTAATCATAATGAAAGGCGTGACCAAGAGCGGCATATCTGCCGGCAAGGACCCGATGGGGCTTGCGGCATCCGTGCTGTATCTTGCGTGCCTTGACACCGGCGAGAGCCGGACTCAAACAGACATTGCAGAGGCGGCCGGCGTCACCGAAGTGACCGTCAGAAACAGATACAAGAATCTAAAAAGTCATCTCGACTTGAATTAGAGAACGTATAAGGCAAGCATAATTACCTGGAATTCCTTTGAGGATTTCCAGGATCTTGCCTTGTGGGTTCTTCTCGGCGTATTTCATTTATCCACAAGAGCAGGGCAGCTAAACGTCGGACAAGTAAACCTGTTCAAGCCATCTCTTCGTGAATGCTATGTGATAGTGGTGGAACTTTCACCAGGCCCGAAAGCCATCGACTCACTCGACATAGGTGAGCAGGACCTGCACTCTAATACCTGTAATTTCCTTGAACGTTCTTCAAAGTCAGGAGTTCGATTATTCCTGCTTCAAGGAATCGGTGGACCGTTCGCCAGAATTTGCACTCGCCGCAAAACCAGAATTAGCTTGTCACAATTTTGGTAGCTGGTGGAAACACAAATGCCTAAATAACAAATTTCGCACCATTGTGATAGCGGTGGCAGAGCGGTTAACAACAACCGACGTTGGAGCGATCAAGAGAAACGCCTTACGAATGTCGCTTGTCGCCATAATTTCTGTTTTCATATTCGAGTTAGCCGCCGGCATTTTCACTAACAGCCTTGCGCTCATTACTGACGGCACCCACGCGCTGCTCGATGCGGTGGTCACTGCAATCCTGATAATCGCGACCACGCTTGCCCTCAAGCCTAGAGACGGCGACCACACTTACGGCCATGGCAAGATTGAGACCATAGGCGGCTTTATCGGCGGCGCAGCGCTTTTTGTAATCGCGATAATTTTCATCTACGAAGCCAGCGTCAGGATAACTGCAGCAGGATCAGTCCCGCTGGTGAACCCGGGCACGATAGGCTTTGCAGCAGTTATTTACACTCTGGCAGTGGACGGCTTTAGGATAACCGTGATTGGCAGGGCGATGAAAAAGACTGACACTCAGGTTGCCGGTACTACCACCCTGAAGGCAGACTTTTACCACGCATTTGCAGACTTCGCTTCCACCAGCGTCGCGTTTGTGGGCCTGTGGCTGGTCACCACCGGTTTTGGCCATGGGGACTCTATAGCAGCCATCATCCTTGGCGGCTTTCTCGCGTACCTCAGCAGCAGGTTCGCGTACCAGAACGCGATGGAGCTCACGGACGTCATATCACCCAAACTTGTCGCAAAGGTGCGGCGGACTGCAAACGGCACCGAGGGAGTGCTCGAATGCAACGACATCAAGATGCGCCGCGTCGGGAGGGAGATTTTCGTCGAAGCCACGATCGCGCTGCATGCCAACATTAGCTTTGAAAACGCGCACGACATCAGCGCTCAGGTGGAAAGCAACATCGCCAAGAGCCTAGCAGATTCGGGCCTAGACGTAAGGCAAAGAAACATCACCGTGCACTTTGAGCCGGCAGGTGACCTGCCGCCAGAATCAATAATCGAAAAGGCAGCAAGCAGGGTGAACGGGGTCAAGGGAGTGCACAATATCCTCATGTCAAAAATCGGCAGTACCGAATCATTGGGAGTCTCGCTCCATATACAGGTCAACAGGTCGGCCACTCTCAGCGAGGCCCACTCGATAGCCAATGCAGTTGAAGACTCGATAAGGAAGCTGCTGAAAGGAGCCGAGAGCATCACGGTGCACCTTGAGCCCCTGATGCCGGAAATTGGCGGCATGGAGCCGGTTGCCGACGGCAAGATGCAGGACTCAGTAAGGGAAATCATCCTCCGTACAAGCGACGTCAAAAAAGTCGGCAAGATTGAAACCTACAGGACTGGCGAGAACGTCCTGATCATAGATGCCGACTGCGCCTTCAACAGTGAAATGACAATAGAGCAGATCCACGAAAGTGTTTCAGACATCGAGAAGCAGATCCGGGCAATCCATCCCGGATCAATCGTGACAATACATGCAGAGCCCAGCTAGGCTGCAGCCAGGATCGTGTTGAGCTTTTCTATCAGGTCCGGAATCCTTATCGGCTTTTTGATAAAATCCCTAACTTTTATTGAGGGCATCACCTTGGAAAACTCGTCTTCATTTATTTCAAATGCGGTAATGAACGCAATTGGTATCGAGGCGTCCTTTTCCCTTATCTTGCGGTACAGCTCAAAGCCGTTCATCTTGGGCATCCTGATGTCTGTCATGACAAGGTCGTAATAATCAGAAGCGCGGCTTGCAAAACCCTGCAGGGCCGCTTCGCCAGTCCTGAACGTATCTACTACAAACCCGCCCTTTGTTTCAAGTCCTGACTTTAGGATTGCAAGGATGTCCTTTTCGTCGTCGACGATCATGATTCGCGGCGGTGAATTCTGGTATAGTCCGCCACTTGTCATGCCAAGGTAAAGTATTGCAGGAACTATTTAACAGAATCGCAACAAACATCAAGGGATGCCAAAAGTCATAACAGCTTAACAAACTGAATAAATTGCTCAGCAAAATAAAAATTATATGAAAATAAGACGTAAAATAAAGTGGTTGAGTCAAATTCGGCAGCTGCCTAGGCCTCTAATCCGCCCATTCTGCATGCTCCTCAATACTTGACGCCGCATTCAATCATTCCGGCGATATGTAGAGAAATCCTACATCATCGGTCAATTGCTTGAACTCTTTTTCATATGGCTCGAGGCCATGTAGAAGCGCCGCAAGTTTACTTTCTTTTGTGCCATTAGAGTCGACAGACGAGGGGATGCCAAAGTTCTCATAGGCCACGATGATGTCGGCAATATCCCCATAGGATTCTGGAACCGCGCTCCGGAACTCAGGATGAGCTTCTGGTATCCGTCAGGGCTTTCTGCATAACCGCCAAGCTCTTCGTAGTAGTCATTAGCTGACGGGCTCACTTCGTCCAGAAATGCGCCATCAAGATCGTACCAGTCGTAGTAGTAATCGATCTCGTTCTTGACGTCTCCTCCACCTCTTCCCGCGTACGCTGTCGACATGTAGCTGACCACCTTGATGCCGGCATCCTGCAGATCGTCTGCAACGCCGGCCCAGTACGAATCTTTGCCTGCTCCCGGGCCACTCGACGGGTTGATGGCTGCAATGATTTCAATTCCTTTGTCTTCTTCTTTGGCGTAAATTATTTCGCTCCATCCTGCGTCCCACCCGTACATCGGCACGATCAGGCAGTTATTGTCGTCTGCAAATGCCTGGCCTGTGTGCGCCAGCGCTGCAACGAACAGCGTTGCAGCAAAGATCACTGCAGCTGTCATTGTTATTTTGTTAGATTGCATCAAGGTGGGCAACTATCCACTTGATTTTTTATTTCTGGAATCGTCCTCAGACCTCCTTTCAGGAGAAAATCGCGCGCTACCTTAAAATGAAATGGCCGCATCTGCAAGCTTTACTCCGCAGAAGCGGATCCGGTTTTGCCTCATGAAGGAATTGGGAAAGTTTATTCGCCCATGAGAAGGTAGTAGAGTAAGCATTTGCCATCGACAATCGCAGTTACGCCAAAAATGATCAAGCAGCTGATCCCTCCGCGGTCGTTTTCGTCAAGAAAAGGCGACAACGGAATAGTGCTAATAGCCGGCGGAAGCAGGTTCTACCACGGCGCGCCGGTGCTTGCGTCGATGGCCGCCTTGCGCTCGGGCGCCGACTTGGTCTACACCGCAGTCCCGCGATCGATAATCACCGCCGTCAGGTCGTTTTCTCCTGCAATAATTGCCCTTCCACTGCCGGACGACAAACTGACGGTGGGCTCTGCAAACAGGCTTGCTGCCATGATGCCAAGGAGCGCACACGCCGCCGCGATAGGCATGGGGATGAGCTTGGAGCCGGAAGGCTTAGTCGCGCTTGTCAAAAAGCTGGAAGAAGCGGGGACAAAAATTCTGCTTGACGCTTCGGCCCTCATCCCGCCGGCGCTGGGCGAGATCTCAGGCACCGGCGGCATCGTCACGCCGCACGCAGGCGAGTACAGACGGATTTTTGGCCGCGACCCGGGGACAACCAAGGAGGAAATGACGTCAAACGTGCGCAAGACCGCAAAGGAATACAACATCACAATAGCACTAAAGGGGTGGCTCAACGTAATTTCAGACGGCGATCAAACTGCTGCCGTAAAGAGGTCAACTCCAGCAATGACGGTGGGCGGCACCGGCGATGTGCTGTCGGGACTTGCTGCAGGATTGCTCACCAAGATGAAGCCGTTTGACGCGGCTCTTACCTCAGTCTACCTCAATGGTCTTGCGGGTAGCCTTGCTTTCAAGCGCGCCGGCCTTCACGTCATTGCTACAGACCTCCTTGACGCCCTGCCGGATGCAATGAAGCCGTTTGACAAGGTCAAATAGGGCTGCCTTTGGCAGACCCTCAACGTTTTTCTACCCACTTTTATCAAGTTCTAACTGTTGAAATCAGTAATTGTCACTGGTGCTTCAAGCGGAATAGGTAGGACGGCAAGTATCATGCTTGCAAAATCGGGCCACAGGGTATTTGGCCTTGCGCGAAGTTACGACAAGCTGAAGTCGCTGGCCGCGGAGCTTGCTGCAGAAAATTACGTTCCAGTCGAGTTTGACGTCACGCGCCCGGACACCTTTGGCGCGGTGGTTGGAGAAATTACGGCAAGGGGCGACATATTTGGGCTCGTGAACAACGCTGGTTACGTCGAGCCCGGTGCAATCGAAGACATTGGCATGCCAGATTTGAGAGCACAGTTTGAAACAAACTTTTTCGGCCTCGTCGGGCTCACAAAGCAGGTCCTGCCGATAATGATGCAAAAGGGGCAGGGCAGGATCGTAAATGTCAGCTCGATGGCCGGCCTGATTGCACTCCCGCTGATAGGGGCGTACTGTGCTGCAAAGCACGCCCTTGAAGCAGTCTCTGACGCCCTCAGGATGGAACTATGGAATACCGGCATAAAGGTGGTAACCATAAACCCCGGCGTCATTGAAACAAACATCCACACGGTCACAAAGTCAAAAACCGCGCTGCTAAAGAATTCCAGGTTTGCAAGCGCTTACAGGAAATATCTCGACCACGTTCCAAGAGGGCTTCCTGCAGGCGCTGTCGCCGGTGCGATAGTTGAAGCGATTTCATCTTCGAATCCAAAGCCGCGGTACGTCATCGGCTCCAGCAGGGAAAAGACAGGCGTCAGGCTCAGGCCGTATATCCCTGACAGGCTGTTCTACGCGCAGGTTGCAAAGCGAATAAACATGGACTACTAAAGCTAAGTAGCCGTGCCTCCTATCTATAGGCATGCAAACGGCAAGCGTACGTTCTGCAGCCGTTACTATCGGATTGCGTCAAGATGAAGTATAGAATGAAGTAGATTTGAATCGTCTGTCCTTTGTTCTCTCTCTATCAGTGTAGCTTCTTATACAGACAAAACGACTTTTACAAGTTGTCGGTTTCAGTGATCAATGGCAAAGCATGCCAGGGCATCGAAACCTGGACACCACGTTGAAGAAACTGACTACCGGGGTCCTGCAGAATTGCTCAACAGACAGGGTATGGGTCATGCAAAGAAGGGTGAATACAATGAGGCTGTTAAGTGTTTTATCAAGGCCCAAAACGTAAATCCGAACAACGCCACCTCTTGGTACAACATAGGAACAAGTCTGGCAATGGATAACAAAGAGGACAAAGCATTATTCATATTGTATTGCTATGATAGGGCAATCGAGCTAAATCCACAAGATGCTGAAGCATGGAACAATAAAGCTACAATCCTTGAATTGATGGGCGCAGACGAAAATGCGATCATGTGTTACAAGCGGGCTCTAGAAATACGGCCTGGGCATGGGAGCGCCATGCGCAATATGGAACTACTGCTGACCAGGTTAGGACGCAAACGTGAGGCCATGAACTATAACACAGATTCCGCTCAACCCAAACCTTCCTTTACTGAGGCCGTCCATTATGTTTCGTGGGACTAACAATAGCATGCGATAAGATTCGTGATGGGTGATCAGCACAAAAGTAGTGATTTGATGATTACAGATAAAGATGGCATTGGAAGCAGCATATCTATCATTAAAGTGAACTCAACGGGATTGAGTAGAGAGAATAGGATTTGCAATGCAACCAACATTATTATTGACAACTCACACCATATCATTTATTGTTCTCAAGGATTCTTGTTGCAGTAGATGGTTCAGAATCTGCAAAAAGAGCATTTAAGAGATCCGTATATTTGGCACAACGATGTAATTCTAAACTGGACATCATTCACGTTGTACTTGATTCAACATACGGTGGAGATAGTGCTGCTACATTTCAGCTAATTGAGGAGCTTAAGGAAAGGGGAAAGAATCTATTGGATGAAAGCAAGAAGGAGGCGATGAGAAATGGTGTCCAAGTAGAAACATTACTGAGACTTGGAGATCATGCTCAAGTACTTATCGAGACTGCAAACAAAGGTGATTATGAATTGATTATGATGGGGAGCAGAGGATTAAGTCCCTTTAAGGAATTACTCCTTGGCAGTGTTTCATTTAAGGTAA
Source organism: Nitrososphaera sp. (assembly GCA_035283265.1). Taxonomy (GTDB): domain Archaea; phylum Thermoproteota; class Nitrososphaeria; order Nitrososphaerales; family Nitrososphaeraceae; genus Nitrososphaera. Next base: position 1,985 of record DATEUD010000004.1, on the reverse strand, counting down.
TACATCATGCTAGATGTCCAGTTATGGTTGTGAGATAAGATGACTTTTGTAACAAAATTAGCCAATTTATACTCCTCAAAAAGCATCGAAGTATCATTGTACAAAAAGATGAGGATTCAAACCTGCATTATTAGTAGTTCCACTGCGGAACAACTTTTTTTGGTCTAAAGTGATCCTCTACTTTAGTCAATCTGTCCAATGACCCAAATCCTTTCCTTAGCTCGGAAAAATAAGAATCGTCACGGACTTTTTGAAACATAGAAAGAACTTGTTCGTTGGTGACTCCATGCTTGATGTCATATTCAATCTGCCTGCAAATATTTGTCAAGCCGCCGTATTTCTTGTGATTCCTTTTCTCCCACCCAGAAGCGAATTCAGATAAACCCTTGACGTACTTTACAACAGTCTTTTGCATATGTTCATTATGCCAATCTTTCATTGGAAAACTATTTTGCATAATAATTACTTAACATATCATGCGCTAAGCTCGCTTATAATCTGTCTGCATGATTTTGGGCCTTGACCGGATGTCAAATAACATTGACCTTCTTAATAAGAAGGCTGCAATTCTATATGAATATGCTTCATAATACTGCGTAACCTGCAAGAATATTACACAATAGAACGATTAATGAGGATGTAGTAAGAGAGCCGAGAAAAAGACTCACCAGATCCTTCTGAGGAGACTATCCCTGGTCAATCAATCTGCTGGCATCAAGGTTGAAGGTCAAAACAAATGGATTACCGCAATCCAAAATGCAAGAATGAATAATTGACACATTATTTTTATATCATGTTCTGTTTACCTCAAATGCTCAGGGCAAGAATATACTGACAGAAGGGACAGATGTCATGTCAAAATGTAAAATAGATATCATCAATCCAGACTTGCCCTTCGTAGGCAAAGGCCGCGCGTATGCTGATGCTCTAATAGATTATCTCGCTCTTGAACATCTAATTGAATCACATCAGTATAAACGGCGAAGTGGTAAATTTCAAGATGATCAGGATATCCTTTTTCACAATATGCCGAAAGTGCATTGGGACATGATCAAAGTTGCTGTCAAGAGATTCCCTGATAAAACCAGCTTCTTACTTCATAAGGAAAAGGACAATAGTATAGAAATAAATCCAGACCTCGTATTCTAGCTAATCACCGGACACGTGACAGGTAGAAAATCATCCGCTAACTAGACAGAACCTGCAACAGGGTCGCTTATTGCTAGAATCTTTGGAACTAGCCAGTCCTAGCTTAAGACCTACAATGGTCATCCATGAGGTTTTAACGCGCAACAAAAGTAGTGATTTTGTGATCCGAAATGAATGTTAATTTAACGAGAAACTACAGACACTTGATGCCATTGTTTCATACAAAACCATTTAAGGTGAAGGTTCTATCTATTGTCTGTTCAATTTTGTCGAGTCCTTCCGCTCCGGACAAGTATAGCATCATTGCTAAGGCGCTGGAGCATTTTGCACAGCGCGCAATTACCATCAAGAGTGAACTGCAACAAAAGACTGATTCTGACTATTATCCATATGGCGATCTGATTTTTGATTTATTCGAGAAGGATATGGCACTCGTACCAAAGAAAGCATACGACCTCATAGGCACGATAAATAGGTCATTCGATCATTCCACGGATTCGAATGCCTTACTAAAACTTGTCAAACAGGAAGAAAAACTCATCAGTGCCAGCCTTTCTCTATACCGAAGAGATCTGGAAGGCATCCGTAAAGCACTCGAACATAGAGGACTAGCCAATTTCGAAATGCCACAGATCGAACAACAGATTACCATGATCGAGAATGTAATCACGGATTTGCGATTGAAGTTGCCATCTAGTGTTCGGTCACCGTAGCTTTACAACTCCTTGTTTCTTCAATATCAGCGGCCTCACAGTACTGTATACATGAAAGCCTTAATTTTTAGGACCTTAGACAAATACGGATAGATACGCACAGGATTCCTAAGGCGCGAGTAC
>DATEUD010000003.1:0-14096 GCA_035283265.1 Nitrososphaera sp. | reverse complement strand
TCTGATTATGACTTCAAGATTGAAAACCTGAAAACCGAAGTCATGGGCGACGCAGCTGTCGCCACTTTCGTGTTGCAAGTTACCGGCATGATAGTCGACGATTACAGCTTCCGCGGGACAACCATCGACTACAGGTCAAGGGTGACGATCATTTTGCAAAAAGACAAAAATGGCCGGTGGAAGATGGTCCACCACCACCTGTCAAAACTAGTCGGCTAATCGAATGATCCTGACTGGCTGACTGCTTTCAGGATCTTGGTCTCCTTTTGCTGCGGCGCCTTTTCCTTTTCCTTCAGGAACATATCGTAAGCTTCGTTGACGTCTGCGTTCTGGTGGACGATTGCGCGTACCGCCTTTATCATCGGCACTGGGTGGTCCGACTGCCAGATGTTCCTTCCCATGTCAACTCCTACAGCACCGTGCGTTATAGAGTCGTGCGCAAGTTTCAGCGCGTCCGGCTCGGGGAGCTTTTTGCCACCTGCAACTATCAGCGGGACGGGGCACCCTTCGGCCACCTGCTCAAAATTGTCACAATAATATGTTTTCACAACATGCGCGCCAAGCTCCGCAGCGACCCTGCATGCAAGGCCAAGGTAGCGGGCGTCGCGGCTCATTTCCTTGCCGACTGCAGTCACTGCCAGAACCGGTATTCCGTATCTTTCGCCTTCGTCCACTAATTTAGCAAGGTTGGCAAGCGTCTGGTGCTCGTACTTGCTGCCCACAAATATCGAAAGCGCAAGGCACGCCGCATTCAGCTTGATCGCTTCTTCAATTGATACCGTGATCGTTTCCTTTGACAGGTCCTCACCGACGATGCTTGTCCCGCCCGAAACGCGGAGCACGATTGGCACGTCGCTTGCTGGGTCAACCGAGGTCCTCTGAACACCTCGTGTGAGCATGAGAGAGTCCGCGTAGGGCAAAAGCGGTGCTATAGTCTTCCTCGGAACCTCGAGGCGCTCTGTCGGTCCGAGAAAGTAGCCGTGGTCCACTGCAAGCATGAGGCAGCGGCCGTCCTCGGGTCGGATTATCTTGGAAATCCTGTTTTTCATTCCCCAGTCCATAATGATCAAAGTCAAACAGGCTATTTTTAATATAAATAGTTTCTACGAGTCTGCCGTGACAATCACTTTCATGGCATCTTTTGCCTCGTGTGCGCATTTTAGAGCCTCAGCTGCCTTGCTAATGTCAAACCGGTGGGTGATGAGTGAAGCCATGTCTGCCTTCTTTCCTGCAATCAATTTGAGCGCCTCATTAGTTTCCATTTCCGACGCGGCATAGCTTGGAATGATCGAATGTTCGCTAGAGTACAGCTTGCTCATGTCGTACGACATTTGGGAGCCTTTTGGGGGAACGCCAAAGAGCATGATTTTGCCCCCCTTGCGCGTCAACTCAAACGACTGAAGCAACGCCTTCATGTTGCCTGTTGCCACGACGCAACTGTCGACGCCCCTTCCCTCTGTCGCCGACTTGATATTGCCTGCCAAATCCTGATCGAAAATCGAGTTGAACGCTTGAATGCCGTATTTTTTGGCAAACTTTAACCGAAAATCGTTGATGTCGATTAAGAATATTTTTCCTGCGCCAAGCGCCTGAGCCAAGATCACGTGCATGAGCCCTGCAGGTCCGGCTCCAAGCACTGCAATGTCGTCGCCCTTTTGAAACTTGCACTTGTTCCACGCCCTGATGCAGCAGGCAAGCGGCTCTACAAGCGACGCTTCGTCATAGCTGACATTGTCTGGAAGTCTTATTAGGCCGCCTTTTGACACGTTCCACTCTGGTACGAGGAACTGCTCCGCAAGGCCGCAGGGGCTGATGTTGCTCGTCTGGTAAGCGGGGCACATCGTATGATCACCGTGAAGACAATAATGGCACGAATAGCACGCGACGTGGTGATGTATGAAAACGCGGTCGCCGGGGGAGAAGCCCTTGACAGACTTGCCGACTGCCACCACCTGCCCTGCCGGCTCGTGCCCTAGCCTGCCGGAGGTCATGCCATATTCGCCGTAGATCTTTTCTAGGTCAGAGCCGCACAGCCCGCAGGCGCGCATCTGTACAAGCACGTCGCCGGCGCTTGCCAGCTCGGGCGTCTTGACATCGTCGACTGAAACGGCGCTGTGGCCTTTAACAAAGACAGCCTTCATCTTTTCCTCGATCTGTCTGTGCCTGATATAAACACTAGGCAGTACTAAGAACCTTTATATAATAAAAAGCAAGATTGGATTGTACTTTCCTATGTTGCTCCCTTCAGAGATCGAGGCAAAATCCCTTATTCCCGCCGTAAGGGCAATCCTTGCAAAAAAACTCATCAAGGAATACTCTCTCAAGGAAGAAGACGTCGCAAAGGTGCTGGGCATCACACAGGCCGCAGTCAGCAACTACGTGAGGGGCACAAGGGGAGACGTTGAACTTATCTCAAAGCTCGAATCGGTGCGGGAGGTCATGCGCATGGTTGACGACATTGCCGAGGACTTGTCCACTAACATAGCCTATACACCAAGCACACTTGCCAAGTTTATTGGGCTTTGCAACTATATGCGCTACACGCTTATCATCTGCGACGTGCACCATAGTATTGAGTCAAACATTGACGAAACGATATGCGAGCAGTGCAGAGGCACGCTTGTCCGCGAGCACTAACTCCATACGCACACCTGCTAGACACGTTTTATGATCACCAAAAGCGGCTACTGATATTGCCACAAGGTTGCCGACAGTTGTTATGATTGGAAATAGGTTGATGCCCATTGTATATCTTGCCATTAGCCCAATTGGCACATTTCTATTTTCCAAGAACTGCAAATCCAAATTTACAAAAGGCGAAGAATCGATAGTTGCCGTGCAGCCACAAAGGGTTAGATCAATGGCAGAGATATTCTTGGCGCCATAGGCCAGATACTCTTGTCCTTGTTCAAAACGGTAGAAACCACATGAAGTTCTGTCTCCTGTACGTATCGTAACTCTCTTTGTATCCACACCCTTCCAAGAGTTAGGAACATTAAATGTTACGTGTGCGGCTTCGTCAAGTGGAGGGTTTCTATCCATATGGCTGACTCTGCGAATAAAGAAAGATAACATCTGACATTTCATTATATCGCTCGGGTGCCAATCGAGCACACTGGCGTGCGAATGCGTTCTGCTACCACTAACCTGAAATAATGATCAGTGTAAAGCACATGGCCGCAATAACTAGCACGCGCATTGATGCGGATAATGATGGAACATACAACAGACTAGGATGGCTAATGTGCTTTTGCACTGATTAGCATTCGGTAAAGAGTTGAAGCTTTTAATAATCCGCCCAAGACAGAAATTGTATATGACGGAAGGTGGGGGAAAGCAGCGGATAAACGGTGAAACCATCGCGGGGATCGCGCTCGTGTTTATGGCGCTCCTATTCTTGTGGGCGGGCACGCAAAACCAAGTATGGGCGAGTATAATGTTGGCAGACTACCTCATCCTGGCTATAGGCGTGGGCTTTATCATAGTAGGCGTCATGGCGATCAGGAGAACAAATCGGCCTCCTTCGGAACGCACCAGCTACTACTAAGTGCAATGTTTAAAACTCTGACCGGTCTGATGCATTAGCATGCCTCCCTCTGACGACGCCATAGAAGCGTTCGCCAACACCGAAAAGACGTTCTTTGAGCTTGCAAGCGAGCAGAGGCTGGCAATAATTTTCCAGATCAACGAAAAGAGCGCCAAGATATCGCAGATTGCAAAGAACTTGGGCATAACGATGCAGGAAGCCCACAGAAATGTCAACCGGCTGCAGGACGCCGGCCTGATAGAGAAAAACCCAGAGGGCATGTTTTCGCTAACGACGTTTGGCAACACGATAATCAAACAGATCCCGACTTTCAACTACCTCTCAAAACACAAAGAATACTTTTCAGAGCACGTGCTGGGAGAGCTGCCGATCAAGTTCATAATGAGGCTCGGCGCTCTCGATAAATGCGAGTACATCAAAGGTGTGGTCGCGATCCTCGAGCGCTGGAAGGACATTTACCGCGGAGCTGACCAGTACATCTATGAAATCGTGCCTCAGGTGCCAATAGATTTGATAGAGCCGGCGGTAAACCGGGTGAAGGAAAAGGGCGTAAAGTACAGCTATGTCTTTCCAAAGGACGTCATTATACCAAAGGGCAGGAAAGACCTGTTGAAGAAATTGGGCCACAGCGAGCTCTTGAACAAGGGCGCGATTGAGCGGAGGATGGTTGAAAGCGTCCAAGTCGCAGTCATACTGAACGAAAAGCAGGCTGCTGTGCTGTTTCCGACACAAAAGGGCGAGACTGACATGAACATGATATTCTTCAGCTTAGACCGCGTGTTCCACGAGTGGTGTCTTGACTACTTCCGCTACCGGTGGTACGGCTCTGACATTTTTGATGAAAGCAAATTAAAAGAAATCTAGTCCTATCTCATCCAGTCGGTCGGGATGTCCTGGTACGTGCCGTTTGGAAGTATGCGCCTTATTGAGATGGGGAGGGCTTTGCGCTCTATCTCTATCACTGCGAGCATGATTGAGCTAGTTGCCTGCTCTGGTGCCTTGATCAGCGGCGGTGCGCCTAGCGACAGCTGGAGCGCCCGCGAGCCGGTTATTCTGGCACGCTCAAAGCGCGTGAGCCATGGCGGGCCTACGAGTACCTTGTTGCCCTGAGGCGCGACCTCTTTCAACTCGTACTCGAATTCCGGGTAAATCACCACTTCGTCAGCAGGGCGCGATGACTTTTTCGACGCAATTATCTCTTGCACCTGCTTTCTCGAAGCAGCCCCCCTCTTGTTCTTCTTCAGGGAGCCACCCCTCTTGGTAGACTTAGCCTTGGCAATTGCGGGCTTTTTGGGTGCAGCATGTTTTTTCGAAGAATGTTTCACTACCAAGAATAATGGGAAAAATAATAGATATCTAATTAAATGTTTGCCCTAATTCGTCAAAATCCTACAATAGGGCTATATTATCCTGACAGTATTATGATAGGTAATCTTGTATTTATGTTTCGCTGCGTGCCATAATGCCGTCGCGATTCTTTTCCCTATACTTGCCGTTGCTATCTATGCTGCCCTCCCTTGCAGCTCTCGCCAGCTTCCTCCGTTCCCTACATGACTTGGCCCGATTTGTCCTGACCAATAGTAATGTTGCACAGACGTTGCTCTTAAGGGGAAACATTTTCATAAGATGTAAAGTGCATCAGCCGTGATGCAGCCGGGCAACACCGGGTCGGTTTCCAGATTCAAGGTAACAATCGAAGTAGCAAACAAAGGCTCCGCGTCGGCCGAGTTCGTGCGCCACTTGGCCCCGCTGACTTCAAACGCGATCCTGAAGAGCCTCCCGCTGCAGGACAGGGTTCACCGGTACGCAGACAAGTTCGTCTACATTGAAACCGGCCTTGTCATCGGCGCGGAAAAGCAGAGGACGCAATTTCGCCGGGGCGACGTGGCGTACCTTACTTCAAACGGCTCGGTATGCGTGTTCGTAAAGGACGCAATGGTGCAGCCGATGAACCCGCTCGGCATGATTACGGACAACATAAAAGTCGTCGAGTCAAGCCAGCCCGGCGACGTAATGATTGTAAAAAAGCCTAGTGCTTGACTATCTGGTAGACCCGATGGCCACTGTAGCCGCCGACGGACTTTACCACGCCCTTTTGCTCAAGCGATCTTATGAAAGCGTTGGCGACAGAAATTTTGACTCCAATGTTCCTTGCAAGCGTCTGCGTAGTTATCGACCTCATGTTCTGTATGGCCTTCATGCCTATCGGTTCCTCGACCATCACGGCAAGCTTTTGCTTCTGCTGCGGCTTTGGCGCCTTCTTCTTATCCTCTGCGGTAAGCTTGATCTCTGCCCCTCCGGGCCCAAGCTGGACTGTCTTGTCAGAAGAGCCAATCGACTTTTTCTTGTTGCCCCCCATGTCTTGTTCTCCTAGCTTGCAGCCCTTTAATATTCATTCAGATAAGCTTTAAGCGCACAGTGGACGAAGCTGGAATACCTTGGATTTCAAACCCGTGGTCGAAACGTTTGAGCATATGGAGCAGACCTCGAGCAGGCTTGCGCTCACCGACTACCTGGTCGCCCTGCTCAAGAAAACGCCACCTGGCATCATCGACAAGGTGACTTACCTCATCCAAGGCAAGCTCTACCCTGACTACGAGGGAATCGAGCTCGGGCTTGCGGAAAAGATGGCGATCCGCGCGATAGCAAGCTCGTCAGGCAAGGATCAATCGCAGATAGAAAAAATTTACCAAAAGACTGGCGACCTTGGCGACGCGGCAGGCGAAGCCATGAAGTCAAAGAGCCAGTCGACCTTCTTTTCAGAGCCCATGACAGTCGAGCGCGTATATACCACATTTGACAGGATTGCGCGGACTGCCGGTTCGGGCTCGCAAGAGACAAAGCTGCGCATGGTAAGCAGTCTATTGAACGACGCGACGGCGGCAGAAGGGCGCTACATTATTAAATTCGTCATGGGGCAGCTGCGGCTCGGTATAGCGGATTACACGGTGCTTGACGCTCTTGCGCTTGCTTTCACTGGCGACAAATCAAACAGGCATGTGCTTGAAAACGCATACAACTTTTCAAGCGACCTTGGCACCGTCGCGAAATTGCTTGCAGCAAAGGGGCTCGGGGCCGTGAAGTCGATCAAAATAACGCTCTTCAAGCCAATCAGGCCGATGCTCGCCGAGCGCATCAGGACGGCGGAAGAGGCGCTTGAGCGCATGGGAGGCAAGGCTGCGGTTGAATACAAGCTCGACGGAGAGCGCGTGCAAGTGCACAAGGGAAAGGACAAGGTAGAGCTGTTTTCAAGGAGGCTAGAAAAGATAACGAGTCACTACCCTGACGTCGCAGCTGCCGTCAAATCGATACAGTCAGAAGTGATACTGGAAGGCGAGGTAGTTGCGATCAACGCCGTAACCGGGGAATACCTGCCCTTTCAGGAGCTGATGCACAGGCGGCGCAAGCACGGCGTGGAAGAAGCGATGAAGAACTATCCAGTCGTTATGAACTTTTTCGACGTGCTCTATATCGACGGCCAGAGCAAGACAGAGCTGACCTACCTAGAAAGAAGGAAGCTGCTGAAAAAGATGATCGAGGGGATCAAGGACAGAACGGTCAGGCTGATAGAGCAGACGATTGCAAAAAAGCCGCAAGAAATCGACCGTTTCATGGCGACTGCAATTGAGAACGGCTGCGAAGGCGTCATGATAAAGCAAATTTCAAGCGCGTACCGTGCAGGCGCAAGGGAATACGCGTGGATCAAGTTAAAGCGGGAATATCGGAGCGACCTTGCTGACACGCTTGACCTTGTCATCGTTGGCGCACTGCACGGCAGGGGCAGGCGTACAGGTAAGTACGGCGCGCTGCTGTTGGCTGCCTACGAAGAAAAGGCAGACATGTTCCAGAGCGTTACCAAGGTGGGGACTGGCTTTACGGATGTGCACCTCGAGCAGTTCTACAAGGAGCTGGAACAGCACGTTATCAAGCAGCGGCACGCCCGCGTGCAGACAGGCATGGAAATGGATGTGTGGTTTGAGCCAAAAATCGTGATCGAAGTCATTGCGTCCGAGATCACGCTGAGCCCGTCACACACTGCGGCGCTAAATGCCCTGCGGCCCGGCTACGGCCTTGCGCTGCGATTTCCGAAATTCACCGGCAAGATAAGGGATGACAAAAAGCCGGAGGACGCCACCACAGTCGACGAGATCGTGACGATGTACAAGAAGCAGCTGAAAGTGGCAGACGTCGGGTCAGAAGAAAACTAGGCACTGGAATTCCGCCAAATATCAGAATTAGCAAGACTTCGCTTATTACGGCACAGCTTCTCATGGGAAAGCTGTCTTGACCAGCTTGCGCAAGATTGTATTAGAATAACATTCCAGGCCGCATGACTTTTCTCTTCTAATCCCTGCCCGCGCGGCGTGCAATAGCCTGTCTAGCAGAGTTGCCCCTATTTGGACAATAAAAGAATGCGGATGATTCTTCTAGAGAATGATTGCACCCAGAGTGCGGACGTGCCCTTATCTTCCTTTGCACCGCCGACCTGCACGGGCTCGGTAGGCGCCTGCTTGTCCACCGGCTGCTCGATGTTGTCCTCGGCAACCTTTTTCGAGTCCCTGCTCCTTTCTTCTGGCTTTTCGCTCATGCAACTGAACTTGGCAACATAGATTAAGAAGGGTGCAAATCCAGAAAGCGAGATGAAGATTTCAGAGCTGTGCAAGATGATCGAAGACTCCCTCCGCTCTGGCAGGTATCCGCTGGACACCGACGCGCAAAAGAAACTCGCTGGCGCGCTGCGGGTGATAAACAGGTCTGACTCTGAAGACTTGGAAAGCAGCAACATAAGGATAGAGACAAGAGTGCAGGAATTGTACGTCATAAACAACTACATCCCAAACATCCAGCACTTGCCCGGCGTTATCGAGCTGGACGTCGTCGACTCGTTCAAGATGATATGCAGGAAGTTGGAAAGGCTTGATCATGGAATCAAGCTAAAATAATCACGGCCGGTACAGCGAATCGCCATCCATCCTAGCGAGCTCGCTGTCTATAGCACCTGCGATCTCGTCCAGCTCTTCAAGTCCCTTGACCTTTTGGTATGTCAATTTTTCAAGCGAAACAAGCAGGCTTTTTGCAGATCTGTACTGCGGCACCTGCGGGTTGTCAATTTCTGCATACAGACCGATGCCCTGCATGTTGTTCTTTTTCGCGTAGCCAAGTATCAGGCCGTTAAAGCCGGTTATCAGCGACGGGCCGGGTGTAGATTCGAGCCCGAGCCTCGCTATCTGGCCGGTCAGCTCTTGCGATGTCGTGGTGACGAGCGTCTTTGGGTGCTTCCCGTAGTTCCTGTCGGTGTGGAACGCGCCAAGAGTGTAGATCAGCTGAGCCGAGTACGACTTTGCAACGTTAATCACGTCCTGACACAATTCGTACAGCTCGTAATTTGTCTGCGGCTGGCCTACGCCACCACCAAACACTATTACGCCATTGCCGTAGCGATACTCCCACCGCTCCTGCTGGAAGTCGATGTGCCCTCCCTTGTCCTCGACGTAATTCGGGTACGGCGCTGAAACGTACCTAAAACACCTAGTCTGGAGGCTCTTGTTGATAAAGTCAATCGCGATGCTGCCTACGTTGCCCATGTCCTGCATGGCTGCAATCATTATTGGCTTGCTGACGTCAGGCTCCGCAACCTTGACAAATTCCATGCACCTTCACTTGGAAGAACAACTAAAAAAGGTTGGTGCCTGCAACGATTAAAAGCCGGCAAGGATGTCTTGATGCTGCCTTGTCTGAAGACATACCGGACGATCATCGGAATGCAATGGAAGGTCGGAAGTCCAGAAAGGACCAGCTGCATAGGCAGCAGAAGTCAGTGACGGAGGTAAACGACGAGGCGGAAACGGTGAACCTTTTGTCGCTTTCAAAACAAAAGGGCGGTAAGTAGATTGGACAGCCGGGTTTTTCGCGTAATATCGCGGCTTGACTGGCAGTCAGAAAGGGAGAGAAGAGGCAAGGTAAGAGTTGCGCGCAGCCAGGAAATGCTTGCAATCACGGCCGACACCGGCATGTTCTTCTCAATACTTCTCAAGGCGATCAGGGCCCGGCGCGTGCTGGAGGTGGGCACATCGGCAGGATTTTCAACGCTCTGGCTTGCCGACGCTATTGGAAAAAAGGGCAGGGTAATAAGTATAGAAATAGATCCGTTGAAGATTGAAAGAGCAAGGAAAAATTTCAAACAAGCCGGTGTCGACAGGTTGATAGAGATGAGACAGGGCTCTGCTCTTGACGTTCTTCAAACGCTCAAAGGCAAGTTTGATTTCGTCTTGCTGGATGCGGACAAGGAGAACATCATAAAGTATTTTGATTTCATACTGCCCATGGTAAGGGTTGGGGGGATTATTGCCGCAGACAATATGGTGTATCCGGAACATTATCGACAGGCGATGAAGCGGTATGCGCGTCACGTGGGTAGCAGGTCAAACGTCCAATCAGTCACCGTGCCGATAGGCATGGGCGAAGAAATTACGATTAAGCTGCATTAATTGTAGAGCTCTGTTTCTGGGTTGAACGCGACGAACGACGCATGGATTCCATTTTGCGAATCCACACATGCCAATATTGTCTGTATTTGTCTAAGCGTTGTCTCCAATCTTCAAAGCGATTCTCTAATCATTGAACCATTCTGGCACATGGATTTTTTGCTGACTTGCCTTTACAATTGTAAAGTCACATGATTTCAACTATGGCTGTCCTGCGTCCTGCCTCGCAGCGCTCTAGCCACGCGACAAAGCCGATACGGCCGGTGATACAGCAAGGACCGTTTCGGCGTTGACAAGCCTGTCGGTCAGCGGCGATTCAAACAAGACGTGCATCTTCAGGTTTCTGCTCTTAATAAGCCTAGTTTAACAAGATTCTGGATTGCGACTACGTTCTTGTCCTGACAAATTCTCTAAGCGCCTGCGCTTGTTCCTTGTACGCCTTGATGATATGCATCGCGCCGTCCGGGCACAAAAGTGTAACCATCACGATGTTCACTTCCCCGTCCGACGCGTAGACCGCCGGTTGCACCTTTTGTATCCTGCAGTTTTTTGCAAGCAGGTCCTTGAGCTCGGCAACAGGGTCAGGCAACGTAAGCAACAAGGTCGACTGTTCAAGATAAATCTACTTGAATCTTTATTACCATTGTGTTATTTGTGATTAAAGATGGCAAGCCTTTCGATGAGCGACAAACTGATCCTTTTGCAATACGCGATAGAAAAGTACGACTCTGAAAACCTGCTGAAGGAGAAGTTGAAAGACACTCTGTCGCCAAAGGAAATCGAACGGGCAATCGACACCTTGATAGGCACCCAGAAGGTGCGCAGGATAGGCTCAGACGTGCTGCAGAACAACATCAGCCACATCGGCGAGCTTCCGGAGCTGCCAGAACACCTGCAATCTATTCTGGGGAGCCTCTGATCTTGCAGAAAATCCTATCCTACTATTTCACAAAGATCAGGATTCGACATTCTCCATTGCCGAACGCCGGGGTAAGTGACGCGCCAGACAGAGTCAGGAACCCTTCTTACGCTTACCAGCTATTCATTAACCTTGTAAATTCGGCGGGCAGCGAGATCATGGGGAGCCTGAGCAAGCTGGCGCAGCAGGTAGCCACGCAGTCCGGCCCGCTGTATTTCAACACAGGGCCCGGCATGTGACGCTGGCTGGCTGAACGCAAAGGTCGCTCCCCAGCTGCTGGGGTTATTTGTGCATCAGGTCCTCCAGTCGTGGGCCACTATGATGCTCCGTGAGCATGAAAACCCTGATGGGAAAGGTGCAGCAGGCGCTAGACTGACGCGATGCATTCTGACAGTATCCTGGCGGCAAGCGTGGCTGTCATGTCGTTGATGTCGTAGTCGGGAGCAAGTTCCACAATGTCGATCCCGGCGACGTTACCCCCGCTGATGACTTTATTGAGCAAATAGATCAGGTGGATGGCCGACAGCCCTCCCGGCGACGGGACAGACACTCCAGGGGCAGATGCCGGGTCGATGCAGTCGAGATCGACTGAAATGTATATTTTTGATCCGGCCGTCCGGGCCATTATCATCTGCGCCACCTTTTTCACTCCAAGCTCGGCTACGTCCAGCGGGTTTATGATTTTTAGTCCTACCTTGTCTGCGTTTTCTAGCTCTTCCCTCTCTGCCGCCCTCGTGCCTATCAGCATGCTTTTCATGAAGTCGAGCGACTGTGTAGAATCCGTCAGCACCGACCCGTAGTAGTTCCTCGTGGAAGACACAAAGTCAGGGTGCGCGTCGAAATACAAAAGCGACAATTTTTTGCCGGCGGCGCCCGACACCACCTTTATTGTCTCGGTGGAGAGCGAGTGGTCGCCTCCTATCATGATCGGCAGCTTGCCTGCGGAAGTAACGGCTGACACAATCTTGCGCAGCTCCTGCTTGCCTGCGACGTTGCCGGCGTCAAATATGCGCTTGCCCTCCAGCGTTCCGCGCATGGGGCACGTCGGGATCATTTTGCCACCCCGCTCAAAGAACTCGGACTCGTTTGAAGCTATCCTCAGAATGTCAGGAGCCATGCTGGTGCCCTTGCGCTTGGCATGCGACCTAGACTCGTCAGGGACGCCTATTATTACAACGTCTGCGTCTTCTATCCTGGTTGCGTTTGAGCGGCGGAGCAGAACCACGCCTAGCGATCATCAATAGCCTGCTTTTAACCCTAGCCCGCTAGATCCAATGCCAGTAACACTAGGACGCAGCAGGATAAATCGTATGCAGAGTATGAGCACCTACGATTGGGAATATCCTCTCTGAATCTTATACTTCTGAAAATCAGAGCAACAGCCCTAGCACCTCAAATACGGGCATGAAGGTAACTACTCCAGATAACACCTTTTACTGGCGATTAGTTGGTAGGCTATAGACAAAGCGGGCTATGATCTGACAACTTTGTAGCCTTGTTTTATTCCTGAGAACTCTGCTAGCACTCAAATCGCAAACATTTTATTGAAAAGGTACATGCCTACTCTCACCATGTCTAGCATGAAGTACATTCAGCTTGAACCGCAGGGCGACATTGCGACAGTGAGGATAAACAGGCCGGAGGCGTTGAACGCCATGAACACAGACGTTATTGCAGAGCTTTCAAAGGCGATCGACATCCTTGCCGCTGACGATAGCATCAAGGTCGTGATCATAACCGGCGCCGGCGAGCGCTCATTCTGCGCTGGCGCAGACATATCCTACATGGTCAACATTGAGCCGATGCAGGCGGAAAGGTACGCTACTTCTGCCCAGGGCGTGATAAACAAGATAGAGCGGCTGGAAAAGCCGGTAATCGCCGCAGTTAACGGCTTTGCACTTGGCGGCGGCTGCGAGCTTGCCATGGCGTGCGACATCCGCATCGCTTCAAGCAACGCCAAGATGGGGCAGCCCGAAGTTACAATAGGCATTCCGCCTGGATGGGGCGGAACACAGCGCCTTATGCGCCTAGTTGGACCAGCAAAGGCAAAGGAGATGATATTCACGGGCAAAATGGTGACGGCAGATGAGGCCCACCAGATCGGCCTTGTCAACAAGGTGATCAGCGTAGGGCCGGACGACAACCTGCCGCCAGAAGTCAAGGGCGACCCGGCAAAAGAAAAGGAGAGGGCTGCGCAAGTAGGCAAGATACTGAACAGGAAGCTGATGGACGAATGCGTGGTCCTTGCAAAAGAGATAACAAAGAATAGCTTTGTCGCGGTCAAGGTGAGCAAAATGCTGGTAAACAGAGGAATGGACTCGGACCTCGAGACGGGCCTCAGGCTCGAAATTTATGGCTGGGCGCTTTGCTTTGCCCACGAAGACAGGCAGAAAATGATGACTACATTCCTGAACAAAAGCAAAAAATAACTACACTAAACGGGCGCCGCTGCTTGGCCGGCAGGCAAACGTCAGGCACTTTACGCCGGCCGTCTCAAACCCTTTTGCCATTGCGTAAGCGACTTTGTTCACGTTCCTGCGGGTCTTTAGAAAAGCAATCATTGAAGGCCCTGCGCCACTTATCGTCACTGCAAGCGCCCCTGCTGCAAGCGCGTTCTGCTTTACGCAACCATATCCGGGTATCAGGTGCTTCCTCGCCGGCTCGATGATGACGTCGTCAATGCCCCTTGCTATCATTTGCACGTCATTTAAAAGAAACCCGGCAACGATTGTGGAGGCGCCGGAGACATTGTGGACGACGCTTTTGAGCGGCACTTCCTTTGGAAGCACGCTCCTTGCAACCTCTGTCTTTTTCTCGGGCACCTGCATGGAAATCGGCACGGCCACCGCGAGAAAGAGGTCTTTGGGCGGCTCGATCCTGATAAAATGCCCTTTATGTCCTATCACGAAGCCTCCAAGTAGGGAAGCAGAGACGTTATCGTAGTGCTTTGTGCCTGCACTTGCGATCTCGCCTTCAGCCGCGTATTCCACCAGCCTGTTCTTGTCGATCTTTAAATTGTAAAGCGCGTTGAATGCTATTGCCGCTGCCGCTGCCGATGCTGCGCTGCTGCCGATGCCATATCCGGCAGGCACGCCCTTTGTAACCTGAATTACAACATTGTCGTCAATATCAAAATCGCGCAGCA
>DATEUD010000002.1:0-40674 GCA_035283265.1 Nitrososphaera sp. | reverse complement strand
GCATGGTTAAAGCAACCTGCGTATGTTGTGAATAGCCTAGTCAGCGACACGGCATGGAACACCTTCTGTCAGGCTTGTGCAAGGAAGAAAACTGAAGCTAGGGCTGAATTGAATCGCGTTCCAATGTGTACGAAATGTTTTTCAAAACACTTGGTCCGGATACTCAAGCATAGACTGAATTAAGAAACCAAACCATTTCTTTTTTTTCTTTTCTCTTAATCCAGAAATAAAAACTCGTGTAATGGCACGGTGAGATGACCATTTTGGATCCTACATATCATATATCGGACTTCAGTCATTGATACAGTGGTAAAACCATTCGAAACAAGACCTGCATCATCAAGCACAAAAAAAGCGTTAGACTTTTGCGTCACATGCGCAGCAATAGCTACAACAGAAGCATTATTTCAGCTTGACGGTGCAGTGATAATTCAGAGATACTGTGATAAGTGTACCATGCTGGATATGAGATGGGTAAGTACTAGAAGCATCCCGCCAATTTAAATAATATACTCAGTTTGGTCTCGGCTATGAACCAGACCGATCCCACTAGGGAAGCGAGAGCCGGTACCGTCAGATGTACATCAATGTACGTGCGGAGATTCTTGTAGCTGCCTTGATTTCGATTAAGGGTGACATGTGACTTAGTTTTCGCCGGGGACGTTATCGGTACATAATAAGCGATCATGTAATTCAAGGTTGATTCATACAGTTTTGAACGCCCAACATGAACACTACCGAGAATGATGAAAAAAAGTCAAAGTGGCTTTTTATCTCCAATCATCAATTAGATAGATATCAGGGAAGTTGTATCCAGGTTCGTTCGGTCTGTGCATTGTAACTCCTTGCATATCAGTTCTGAAGCCCCGTCCGATCATGCTCTTGTACGCACCGTGGCGAGCCATATTAACTCCCGCAACAACTCGTGATATGTTTTGTGAACTAGCGTAATCATCAGACGCATCCAGCAATTCATTGAAGAGTTGAGGAGAATTCTCACCTCGACGTACTGCGCCAAATTTAACGTAACAATTTCCGCTTCCAGCTTCCGACCCGGCCCCGGTATGGCACACTGCAAAGCCAAGTAGTTCTTCGCTATTTGGGTCTCGCAGCAATATTGTATCTCCTATTTTCTGTTGGTCGACAGAAGTAATTTCTTTTCTTAGGTCCAGACCCTCGTAAATGCCATTAGTCAGCGTCTTGCATTCTGTTACTATTCTTGCCTTTTCGGCTTGGGAGAATTCTGAATATGTGCTGAAATAGGGTTTTCTTGTGCTCAATTGTTCTTCGGGTCCCTTTTCGGCTATGTTCCTTGACATGATAGCAGTAAGATAGCGAGGCCAAAAGTCAAATTTTTGATAAAGATGTACATGCTTGCTGCTTTGTGCGAACGTAAATAATCCCAAGTGTTTTGATCCCCATCTCTGGAAGATTTTCATTGTTTCTCGGAGTAGCTCCCTTGCAACGCCTTTATCCCAATAATTAGGGTGAACTGTCAATGGTCCGAAAATACCTACACTCCCCCAGTCTAGTGCAAAATTAGATCCTACTATTCTACTATCATGGGTTATTGCTACTAGAGCAGCTGAAGGATCAGCCTTGTACCTTGTACTAACGTAACCGGCGTCTCCCATGAATAGAATTGGTTCTGGAAGGCCCAAAAAGGTTCCAAAGGCTAATCGCATTATTTTGTCAGACTCTTCCAGATCATTTTCATTCATTGGGCGAATATGTACCGTTTCCGCAGTCATTGCGAGTTCCTCAAAATTCATAAACACGACTGATATTTATTAAATTCTACTTGAATCTCACGCATCCCACTTACAACATAATGGCTAATTTTGTGAGACCAATTTGAACCTCATGCACAACGAAATTGAAAAGCGACTGAATGCAATCTTTAGATGGAAGTACAGGATTGACGACAAATAAGCAACCTCCAAGCAGGATTTTGATTTTTCTTCTTTGTGGGCTTGGTTTAGTCTTTGCAAGTCTATACGCACTTTGAAGTGGTTCATGACTCATGATAACAGAACTGCATTTGTCTTCGTGCTCCTAGGATTGATTGCTGGAGCTAGTTTGGCGCATTATGGCATGGCCCTAAAAACAATCTGGAGTCCGAAGGATAAAGCGCCTTTGGAGAGAGTATAAGGACTCCAAAGCAATGGCATAACCTGTGTTTACCAGTGGAAATTAAGCAACGAAGCGCGAAAACTGGAGAATAGATAATAGATAACTTTTTCAGTTAACAGTTATACACACCTCATTGTTCAACAAGAACAGGATTTTCATGGCGTTTGGATAAGCTTTATTTTGCTCCATCTTAAAGTATTGTGCCGAGACCTAGCCAGAACAGTGCGTCTGTTAGAACCGCGTGCATAAAACCGGGGATCATGAACGCCAATGAAATTTCTACAGTTTCCATTGCTGCAATGCTTGCAGTATCGCCAACTACTGTTACTTTTGCACCCTCTCTCAATGGCATTGTCCTTAGCATCGGTATTATGGTAAAGGCGTATCCTACTGCAAAAGCCAAGAGAGAATAGGAGTTCTGTTAAGATGCGGAAGTCAATTTAGGGTTTGTACTACTTGTTCGGGCTTTGTACTAGTTTGGTCCTTGCCGATCCTATACCCGTTGCGACTCCGAGCCCTAATATTATATGCCCAAAAAATAATCCAACAACGGGACCGGGAAAAGCTATGATACTATGGTCTCCCAAAAAAGGCGCTAGATGTATGGCGTAAGTGATACCGGCTGCGATTAGCAATCCTGCCACCAGAAATGATCTTTGCCCCCACGACACGATGAACGCCGCAGCGGATAACGCGAGAGCGATTAGCCCGGGCACATGACTAGCACTTAGGCCGGCGAAATGACTAGCGGCTAGGCTGGCATGTCCAGCCATTCCTGTTTGCATACCTGTTAAGGTATTTTCGCCTATCATGCCAAAAACTGCCACGGCAAAAGCTACCCCTGCTAGAACAGTTGCAATTACAAGTCTCGGGTTTGCCATATCCGTTATTGTGGCTCGATTTATTTTAACCATCGCGTAACATAGTTACCATACCCACTTCCAGCTTTGGACCAGTATCTGACATTTTACAATTGTAAAGTCCTGTCGCTATATAGGGGGAAGTGTACAGGAAAGGCATAACATGGCCAAAGATCCTGTGTGCGGAATGTTTGTCGAGGAAAAACCTGATGCCATCAGGCACGCTAGCGAAGGGAAAGAGTATTTCTTTTGCACCACACAGTGCCTCAACGAGTTCACTGCCCCTGAGGAGGAGTTGAAAAAGCTCAAAAGGCAGACGGCCATAAGCATTGGACTTACAATTCCTATAACGATTCTAACTTACGTCCTGCTATTTCCAAAGGAAATTAACAGTTACATCCTGCTCGCCCTGGCGACCCCAGTTCAATTTTGGGCCGGCTGGAGGTTCTACAAGGGAACAAGGGATGCAATTAGGGCCAAAGCGTCAAACATGGACACCCTGATCGCAATAGGCACAAGCGCCGCCTACCTCTACAGCGCGGTGGTAACATTTTTTCCGGGTTTCTTTCCATTTGAGAGTGTTTACTTTGAGACAGCTGCAATCATCATCACGTTGATATTGATAGGCAGATTGCTTGAAACACGCACCAAGGAAAAAGCTTCGCACGCTGTTAGAAAGCTTCTGGACCTTCAGCCCAGAATGGCCAAGGTCATTAGAGATGATACTGAAGTAGAAGTTCCAGTCGAGGAGGTGCAAGAGAGCGAGCTCCTTATCGTAAGACCCGGTGAACGAATTCCTACTGACGGCAAAGTGGTCGAAGGTGACTCGACGATTGATGAATCGGCAATCACAGGTGAGAGCATACCCGTCGATAAGGCAGTCGGAAGTGAGGTTATCGGCGCGACAATTAACAAGAGCGGTCTGCTTAAAGTCCGAGCGACAAAGGTAGGTCAAGATACTGTTTTGTCACAAATAATCGCCCTAGTAGAGGAAGCTAGAACCGGAAAGGCACCCATGCAGAGAATGGCCGATCAGGTTGCAAAGTACTTTGTTCCTGGCGTCGTTATTATAGCCATAGCTGCCGGGCTTGCGTGGTACTTCGTTGGTGGCATTGGGCTAACCTTTTCGCTTCTGGCATTCGTTTCAGTCATTATCATAGCGTGTCCCTGTGCGCTGGGAATAGCGACTCCTGCAGCATTAATGATGGGAACCGGCAAAGGAGCTGAAAATGGCATTCTTTTCAAGGGCGGAGAATACTTGGAAATTGCACGTAAAGTCAAGATAGTTGTATTTGACAAGACAGCTACGCTCACGAAGGGTCAGCCAGAAGTTACTGATATCATTACGCTATCTGGTGTCGGACAAGGCGAGTTGCTCAGGCTTGCTGCAATAGCTGAATCAGGTTCGGAACATCCATTAGGTCAAGCCGTTGTGAGAAAGGCCGAGGAAGAGGGGAATCTCGTCGCTAACCCCGATTCCTTTGTAGCAGTATCTGGGCATGGCCTGAAGGCATCATATGCAGGTCATGTGATTCTGATTGGAAACAGGAAGCTCATGATTGACAATCAAATGGTTGTGACACCAAGCGTTGATTCTAAGCTGGAAGCTCTGGAAATTGAAGGCAAGACTGCTACGCTGGTCGCTATTGATGGAAAGATCTCTGGAATAATCGCACTTGCTGACACTATAAAGGATAACGCAAGGGAGGCAATAAATTCTCTTAAGTCAATGGGGATAGAAGTGATAATGCTCACAGGCGATAATGAAAGAACCGCAAAGGCCATAGCCTCAAAGCTGGGGATCGACAAGGTAATAGCCCAAGTCCTGCCGAAGCAGAAAGAAGAGATAGTAGCTAAATTGAAATCCGAAGGTAAGATTGTGGCCATGGTTGGTGACGGCATTAACGATGCTCCTGCTCTCGCCCGTGCGGACCTTGGAATTGCGATAGGCTCAGGTACTGATGTAGCAAAGGAAACCGGGGGAATAATTCTGATAAAGAACGATCTGAGGGATGTTGTCACTGCGTTTGAGCTTGGTAGAAAAACTGTTTCAAAGATAAAACAGAATCTCATGTGGGCATTTGGATACAATACAGGCTTGATACCGGTGGCGGCCGGAGCACTAGTGCCAGTCTTCGGGGCAACCATGTACGAATGGCTTCCTTTCCTAGCGGCAGGCGCGATGGCGATGAGCTCTGTTTCTGTTGTTAGCAATTCTCTATTGCTTGGAAGATATAGGCCAAGGTTTGCAGCAGAAAAGAGCGAAGCAGACAAGATTAGTCCAGAGGCAGAGATAAAGAAGGTATACGCGCCAGAAGCAGAAGCGCCTAGCACTTCTATCTAGCAACTCTAACGAACTTGTAACCTGATCTCTCGAGCCTCTCCCTTATCCTGTCCTTTGTTATCAGAGTTGGCTCAAATTCAACTACTACGCTGTCTGTCATATAGTCAATATCTATTTTCTTTACTCTTTCCTCATTCTTCAACTGCTTTTCAACTATTGGCTTGCAACTGGTGCAATACATCCCAACCACTTTATAGAAAGCTCTTTCAGTCAAGAGGGATCATTCCGCGACATTCTGATATCTCTGCAGACGCCACTTTTACAACTCTTTGTTATGTCTTATTTGTGCCTACTAGTTGCCAGCCATCTCCATTGAGTGTAGAGCTTCTGAATACCTCTTGATACCCCTGAGGCGCAGCAAATCCCGCGACGTAAATCATCTCGTTATCGGAGTCTACAACTATTGAGGTAGCAGTAAGGCTATCTGGAGGGCGATTGATGCTTTCCCACGTCTTGCCAAGGTCAGATGATCTTGCAAGACCAGATTCCTCGGTTGAAGCATAGAGATTTCCGTCGGCATCAAATGCTAATGCCATTACTGCTATGCCCTTATAGTGATCAAGCTGAGTCCAGCTTGCTCCTCCATCATTTGATAGGAAGAGACCATCACCTGTTCCTGCAAATACAGTATTGGAGTCACTTGGAGAGATTGCAAGCGACGCGACGTACTGCCCGGGATAGTCTAGCTTTTGCCACGTGTTTCCTGCATCGGTAGTCTTGAATATTCCTCGTCCGCCGCTGTCAAATCCTATTATGGTGCTAGGGTAGCTTTTGCTAACAGCCATCGCGTGAAAATCTACGGGAGGATCTAGAACCGTTGAGACAACTTCCCACGTCTGACCTCCATCCGTACTCTTTATCAAGCCAGTATTTCCACCAGTAGAAGGATGACCGCTGGAATACAGTGGTATCCCGGGAGTCTGCGGAGCGTTAAATGCCATGTAGTCTGCTCTCTGCTTGTCTACTTTGACTGGTGTGCCACCATCTACGCTCTTGTAAAAGTCGCCGTGCGTAGCAATATACAAGATGTTGTTATCAGAAGGGTCAATTCCTAATCCGTGCACATGAATCCAAGAAACAGTCTTTGAAGAAGAGGTTTCGGAGCTCGGGCTTTGTGGTACGTTACTGCCGCCCATCGACACCGCTACTCCTATACCGATAGCAATAACAACTGCAATTCCCACACCAACAGCTATGAACCTGCCTTTACTTCTACCTGACTTTGTTCCTTTTTTTTCTTGCTTACCCATTTTGAACTGCCACTACCCTCTGACCTATACAGAAAGCATAAAGAGTTTTTTCCAGATTCATTCCAAAACAACAACCTGTACTAGTATCCGTACTTTTTCGGGTTGCTGTCAAACTCGGTCTTGCACATAGCAGAGCAGAGGTAAACCTTCTTTCCGCCTGCTTCAGAAATGAATTTGGCTTTCTTTTCATCTACCATCATATTGCATACAGGGTCTTTGAACATGCCATTTGTGAGTATTGCAGGATAGATAAGCACTATAGTTTACAATTGTAAAGTGGCTAATCCTTTGACTGGGTGGGCTTTCTTTTCACTTTCCTATAGACAATAAAGCCAACAAGACCTACTATTGCTGCGATGGCTAATGCTCTGACTCGGTCTCGAACATCAAAAGGTGTTGGGAGCTGAGTACTTGTATTTCCTGATTCTCCTGTTTGAGTAGTAGCGGAAGGCTGCGGGACATCCAAAACTAGCTTGATTGGGTAAAGCCTTGAAATGACTAGACTATCCTGCTGTTCAGGAGCCTGTACCCTGACCATTACGGTATAACTGCCAGGTTTGGCATTATCCTGCGTCTGAAGCTGTATGGCGGATTCGGCAGATACGTGTTCTTGGAGATTGACTCTTGGTGGATTCGATTGGTAGGTTATGCCCATTATCCCTGACTCCGTCATCCCAGTTAGCCCCACTTCAACCTCTGAAAGAGACAAGGAACTACTGTTACTATTGGCATTAGCTTTAGATTTTATCAAGACACTTAAGCTTGCTTTTCCGCTTTTGGTAAGTGTAATGGTTGACTGCTGTTGAGGAATCTGTTCATCAAAAGGAATTTGAATCGACGTATCAAGATACGCAACTTTATTTGACGCCCATTCGGTAAACCACACTCTTCTGCCATCGTCTGATGCCGTGAGAAACAGCACTGTGGATACCGGTCCTGTGGGTATGTCATACTCTGTCATTAATCCATCCTCTTGACGAATCTCGGAAATACGGTTGCCGCCATGTTGGGGAAAGAAAATGTTGCCATATCCGTCTGCGACTACCTGTCCCGGCAGAGTCGTTGAAAGTAATGCAGAAGAAGCGGAAGATGAAGTCCAGTATAGATCATATGATTGAAGATCTGCATTTACACTTGCAACTATCACTCTACTTGACCCGTGGTCAGAAAAATACACCTTGTCGCCAGTCACGGCTATGCCAAACGGAGAGAACCTATCTGGCTTTGGAACAGACATCATGGTCATTCCAGGCGATGACGTTGAGTTTGGAACAAGAGCCCATGGCTGGACAAGCATTATGCTGTCAGAAAATGAAAGTGAAACCCAGATCTGTCCTTTCTCGTCAAACGTGAGCAAGGCAGGCCCGCTATCCTCACCCGTTGGGTATTCTACAAGCTTCTCTGATTGTATATCAAAGCTGGCAATCTTGTTTCCGATAATCTCTGCAAACCACAAGCTATAACCGTCTGGCGATGGGACAATGCCCATAGGCCCTGCATTCTCTGTAGGGATGAGCCAGAGTCTAACTTGGCCGCTTGCTACATCCAGCCTTCCTATTGAATTGACACGTGCATCCGTAAACCACACTGCGTTCCTTTCCTTATCAAATACAAGCTGCGCGGCTGCTAGATTTATCACCGGGTTATCGGCTACTGTTTCGCCGTTGACTGGATACTGAGTGAATTTCCCACTATCTGGTTCTAATTTTATAATGATACTGGTCTTGTTCGTTGAATGCAAAAACCAAGCATTCCCTTGTGAATCCGTCGTAATACCTCTGAGGCCACGTTCTTCCATGGGAACGCGGAATTCTTTGATAAAATTGCTTTTTTTCTCATAAGTGACGAGCTCGTCAGTGGTTCCCTTCGGTGTCTGCTGTTGAGCATCAGCAAATCGTATCACGGTGACATAAAGACTAAGAGAAAGTACAACCACCAAGAAGATTGTTAGTGTTGAAAGGCCAATGGTCAAAGTCTGCTGCATATTTATCTGGCCGCGAGCATTGGCCTTACTTTAGTCTTTAGGATTACAATTGTAAAGTCATGATCTGCTGCCGTTTACCATTGAAAGTTTTTGGAAAAGTAAATGAATTAGTTGCAATTAGATAATGAAAGAGGGATGTTGTTAGTATGAGTAGTGGCGGGCAATCTTTCAACCCTGAACAATTCAAAGCGCAACAGCGCCAGATGTGGGATAATGTTGCCGCAGGTTGGCAAGCTTGGTGGGAGACTTTTGAGCGTGGAGCACAAAAAGTCAGTGATAGGTTAGTAGAATTAGCAGAAATTAAACCAGGTGATACCGTTTTGGATATAGCCACAGGGATAGGAGAACCAGCAATCACGGCCGCAAAGCGAGTTAAGCCAAATGGCAAAGTGGTCGCGACAGACATTTCTCCTCAAATGATAACAATTGCAAAAACAAGAGCTAAATCACTTGGTTTGGACAGCATAATGGAGTTTCGAGAAAGCGACGCAGAGAAACTGGATTTTCCGAAATCAACTTTTAATGCAGTTCTTTCTAGATGGGGCTTGATGTTTCTTCCAAACCTTCCCGTGGCGTTGACGACGATCAGGCAGCTGCTCATTCCGAATGGCAGGCTCTCTGCCGCAGTATGGGCTCCACCATCCAAAGTTCCATTGCTTGATTTGGCCTTTTCTGCAGTAAGAAAGCAGATCAATGCTCCTGCACCCCCGCCTGGAACTCCAGGTCCTTTCGCCCTAGCCAATGCAGAGGCGCTGAAACAGTCATTTAGTCAAGCAGGATTCAAAGATATTCAGGTTCAAACACTTCAGATAACGTTTGGCTTTGATTCGCCTGAAACCTATACGAGGTTCCAACAGCAAATAACTGCACCTATTCAAGTCATGCTAGCTAATCAAACTGGAGAAAGAAAGAAGCAAGTATGGGATTCAGTTACAGAAGCAGTTGGGCAGTATGCTGACTCTCATGGCAGAGTGAATCTTGATAATGAAGTGATTTGCATCATGGGAAAAGGGTAGATTTGTTGACATGCGTAAACTTGCAAAAGAATTATTTTAACCATTGTCGAGCCTATCAGAAACAAGAAATTGGAAAGGAAAATTGCAACGATCTTTATGCCTCTCCATGAAAGAATGCATAAGCTTCTGTTTTCATACTCTGATAGCGAGCTGGTTTTCCTGCTTGACGCGGTGACTAAGAGTGTAGAGCTGACACACGAGGAATCAAAAAAATTACGAAGGCTGGAAAAATAATCCTCTATGAAGTCAGTTGAACGGTAGGTCGGCTTTTTGAACTTGACTGCATTTCTTAATTCTTAAAATGCCCTCTTTTTCATCTAACTTGGTCATATGCTGCCTGGACCTTATCGCTTGCCTTTTTGTAAAGCGCCTGTGCCTTGTCGGCTCTGGACTCGACAGAGACCCTAATCGCGTGTTCGGTGTTTGAGGGTCTGACCAGCACCCACGAATCTTCGTCTATCACCGCCTTGATGCCGTCTTCAGTCACTATCGAAGATGATTCCTCTTTGAAAATGTCTGGCAGTTTTTCGATCACTGCGTTGTGCAGCGAAGAGTCGACCGCTATCTTGGATCTTATCTGCGCAAACTGCGACGTATATTTCAGGCAACTGTCAATCACCTTCCTGTCAAGAGTTGAAATTGTGGCCGCTGCCAAGAGGCCGTCACGGCACATGTTGAACCTTGGCATGATAAAGCCGGCGCTGCTTCCCTCGCCGCCAGCCTCAGCGTCCACCTCAAGCATCTTGCTCACGACGTTTGCCTCACCCACCTTGGAATGCCATACTTTGCCTATGTGATCGCGGATGTATTTTTCAATTGCGACGCTGGTATCTATACTGGTTACGAACTTTTTCATGCCCATCTCGACTGCCCTTGCGACGCACAGGAGTAAAGTCGCGTCCGGGTTCAATTTTTCGCCTTTATTGTTGACCACTACAACCCTGTCGGCATCAAGGTCGAGCGCAAAGCCGTGGTCAAGCTTGTTCGCAGTTACAAGAGCGCGCAGGTCTGCCAGCTCGTCGGCCGTCGGGTCGGGACCCCTTGAAGATATGCCTGCAACACCGTTGATGCTGTGATACTGATGGCCAAGCTTTTTAAACAGGTTTTCGCCGTAGCCGCATGCAGCGCCACCACCGGCGTCGATCCCGACTTTGACCTGTGCGCCGCCCTTTGCAATTTCCGCCAATTCGTCCACATAGCGCGAGGAAATCCGAAACTCGCTTCCAAACTTGTTCTTGTGATCGCTCGGCGACTTCAACATCATGTCCAGCTCGCGCTCAAAAAGCCCCCTCCCATAGATTATGAATTTCAGGCCGTTCCACTCGAGCGGATTGTGTGAGGCCGTTATTATCATGCCGGCGCCGTACCTCCGTGCTTCCCGGAACGCCGCCGGGGTGGGCGCAATGCCGAGGTTGTAGACGTCGACGCCGCCGGCCATCAAGCCCGCCACCACCGTCTGGGCGATTATCCTGCCAGATGGGCGGGTGTCTCTTGCGACGACGCACTTGGCAGATTTTATCATGCCGGCGAACTGGCCGGTAAACCTGTTCACTTCATGAAGGTTGAGGTCCTGCCCGTAGACGCCCCTGACACCCGAGATCGATATCTTCACAGCGAAAAGCTGATCTCGGTGGTATTTATTTTAGCACCAAGCATTAAATAACGAGCGGCAGAAGTTGCGTATGTTTTGCCCTAGTAGCTCAGCCTGGCAGAGCGAAGGTTTCGTAAACCTTAGGTCGAGGGTTCAAGTCCCTCCTAGGGCTTGTACGCTTCATGCAGCAAACGACTGCTTCTGATGGGATGTTGAACTTGGATCGACCGGTACATCTCTCTTTAATCTTCTGTTACGATCGCTTTCATTTCAGAAATGCAATAAGGACACGACAAGCCGTACCTAAACGACTCAGGAACAGCGGCCGTTCGCTTGCATTTTGGACAAAGGAAGTAATAGACCCCGCACCTATCTGACATTGTTGGTATAGCGTGCCGGTTGCGTAAAAAGGCTTCGCTAATTGCCGCGCCGGATCTATTTTTTTCAAACTTTAAGTCATACGAATACGTATAATATACAATGGACGGCACTGCTGCCTGCGGGAGCTGTGGTAAAAAGACGCAAGACTATCCGATTTACTGTTACATGTGTGATGACTATTTCTGCTCAGAAAACTGTCATCTTCAAAAGCACGAAAAACCGTGGCAGAAATACTAGGGCAGATCTTTTCAAAAAATTAAGGGGGTAAATCGGCTAACTTAAGTTCAGCTCCGGCGCTGCTTTCTTCATCTTCTTTTTTTTGATTTTGCGCTGTAGCTCCGGCATTTTTTACCTTAATCGCCTTTATTGCTTCCGTGCATGCCGCCTTGATCTCGTCATAAGCAGTCACGCTCAGAATTTCCTCCAGGGCTGGAAGTGCCTTGTCACCATGGGTTGATAATTCCCTGATGGCAGTTTTCTTTTCCGCCGAATTCTGTGACCATTTCGCCCGCTCCTTCAATTCAAAGAAATTCCTTGTATCAGACAATTGGCTGACCCATATAATACTACACAGAGTTGTATTTATGTAAAACGTTTATGATTCTTAAATTTATATAGTCAGTGACACACGGATCGCTATTCGCATTGTGATTCCTGCATAGCTGCACGCGTGCCCATGTTCCCGGCACAAACGGCGCTGCGTGGGGCTGCTGTCACAATGCGAATACTCATCTTTTCCACTGACCGGGCTTGCAGATATGATACCCTTTCCCGATCCTCCCGTTGCATACTGGGCAGAGCTCTGGAGGGGCCGGCTTTTTTGGCATTCTTTGCATGTTGCCTCTCATTGTCTCGTCATATGCCTTGTTGAGCGCGTGCAGCTCTGCCTGCAGCCTGGGAATGTCACGCTTGGCCTTTCTGTTGTGCATCCGGAGCTGCACCTTGCGTATCTTGTGGCTCAAATCTCTTAACCTCTTTTTTCTGATGTGACGGTTAGGGTCCACCAAGATGCTCTGGTCGTTATCCAGCTGGTAACAATATAAGCATTCGCGAAATTCCATTATTCTCGCTAGTTTGCGGAACAAAATCGTGCTGTGGTATGCTGTTTTTCAGCCATAAATCACAGAATTATTCTATCGACAATCGCGGCATACGCGCAGCGTTCCCGATATTGACCGGTCTCGATAAGTTATTCTACCTTATCAGTTGTGCAGATTTGTATCGTTTTTCAAGTCTGAAGGAAGATGCTTCTGCCGAGGCCTCAGGAAGACATCTATTAACGTATAATAGTAGGAAACCAAGAAAAACTATCAGCGCGGATGTGGCAGAGTGGTCTTCTTCTTTTTGAAAAAGAGGGACACAGTAATGCGTCGGCCTTGAGAGCCGATTCGCCTTCGGGCGATCAGGAGTTCAAATCTCCTCATCCGCGCCTTACATTCTTCTAGCAGTCTCGCGGTGCTGATTGGACTTTACCCGCCGGCTGTGCTCTGATTTTATCCGCCGGTCAAGCCGAGCGATTAGCTCCTTTGACGCTGAAAGCGGGTCGTAGCCCACCCCCTTTGCGTCTATCACACCCCTTGATGTGATGAGTCTGGTTCGAATTGAATATTTACGAGTCTTGTGTTTGTCTGCGTAGACGACCACCGAGTGCACGTCGCCCAGCTTGCCCTGTATCTTTTTCAAAAAGCGGGTCAGCTGTTCCTGGATTTCCGCGCGGTCCTGCCCGTCTTCAAGGTGTGCCATGTGGATGATAGTCGTGCTGCTCTTTTTCGGCAGCACGAGCTCGAGCGCGTCCTTTGGCGTGATGATGCCCATCGGCCTGCCTTCACCGACTATGATAACTTCTTCGTTCCGCTTGAAGTGGTCTGTCAGCGCGTTGAGCCTGGTGCCCCGCTCGACCGATACGGTCCTCCGCATGATTTCTTTTACCTTGACGTCCTTTATCGCGGCAGTCCCGCCAGAGATTGCAGCGGACTTGCTCGTGCGCTCTCTTGGTGTGGCGAGTATCCTGCCCACGTCGAGGATGCTGAGCGTCCCGCGAAGAACTCCCTTCGTGTTTATCACGGGCAATCGTGAGATGTTGTATCTCCTCATTTTCGAGACTGCGTCGGCAAGTGACTTGTCCTCTTCAATCACTATGGCGCCGGACATGACCTCGTCGACTATTTTGTGGCCAAAGTCTGCCGTCGATACGAGGTCGGTCTCGCTGACGATGCCGGCAAGCCTTCCCTTTTCCACCACTGGTAGGGCGCGATTCCCGCTCCCGAGCACGAGTCGCGCCGCCTTTTCAACGTCCTGATCCGAACCTATCGTTGAAGTGTTGATTATGTAGCTCTTTAATTTCGAGGACGGCTGCGCAGTCGAGTTGATGAGCTGTTTGGCAAATATCATGCCGATGTACTTGCCGTCTCCGTCGACCACCGGTACCTGGTTTACCGACCTGTCCGCCATAAGGTTGAACGCCTTTGCAACCGTGTCTTCTTCAGTGAGCGTAAAAACGTCTGCCACCATTATTTCTGATACTTGCATGTCTCTATACAGCATCACGGCCTTAATTATTTTAAATCTTCTCATTTTGGCAGCTAGGTTATAATGCTTCTTTCTCTGGACTAGGGGCATGGAGAGAGAGCAGCGGCTGGCTGCAGTAGCAATAGCCGCTGTGGTTGTGGCCGCCGGTGCGACCATCTTTTTCGCGCCGTCGCAGACCACGCTTCCGATACCAGAGCCCGGGCAGAACAGAGGCAACGGCACCAGCCCGGGCGTGCAGGTATTGGCAGAGAACCTAGAGGTGCCCTGGGCAATCGATATTGCTGAGGACGGTAGGATCTTTTTCACGGAAAGGCCCGGTAGGGTAAGGGTGATCGAAAACGGGACACTGCTTCAAGATCCAGTTGCGTTTATTAACGTCGAGCAGAACGGTGAATCCGGGCTTCTCGGGCTGGCGCTCCATCCCAACTTTGCTGAGAACCACCTGCTCTACATTTATCATACATATTCAAATGGCTCGGGCGTCTTCAACAAGGTGCTTATGCTCACTGAAAAGGACAACAAGATCATTGAATCGCAAGTTATCATAGACGGGATCCCAGCGGCAGACAGGAACGACGGCGGCAGGATAAAGTTCGGGCCTGATGGCAAGCTGTACGTCGCTACAGGCGACGCGCGGCAGCCCGACCTTGCTCAGAACGCCGGCTCGCTTGCCGGCAAGATCCTCCGGCTAAGCCCGGACGGCACGGTGCCGGAAGACAACCCGTTTGAAGGCTCGCCGGTGTATTCGTACGGCCACCGCAATATACAGGGCCTGGCGTGGCACCCGGCGACGGGCGAGCTGTACGCAAGCGAGCACGGGGAAGAGGGCTATGACGAAATAAACCTGATCAAGCCCGGCGCCAACTACGGCTGGCCTATCGAGAAACAGTGTGACGGCGATCGCTTCGAAACGCCTATTGTCTGCTTTCAGGAGGCCATAGCGCCGGCTGGGATTGCGATTGCAAGTTCAGACAGGTTGGGCTATACGAATGACATTCTTTTGGCAGCCTTAAAGGGCAAGCAGCTACGGCTGGTAGAGCTTCCTACAGATTCTGAAAGAAACGTCCTTACCGGATATGGCAGGATTCGCGATGTGATTGAAGCGCCGGACGGGTCGCTCTACGTCGCAACGAGCAACAGGGACGGCAGGGCCATACCCGACCAGAGCGATGACAAGATTTTAAGGATCACCGGAGAATAGCAGGGTGGCGGTAATGAAGTTCCATGAAATGAGCAGGTACGAGCGCCTTGACTATGTGAAAAAGGCCGCCGGCGTATCCGACATTGAAGCAATGCTCAGGCCGCTCTCGTTTGACGACGCAAACAGGATGGTGGAGAATGCGATTGGCACCATGTCGGTGCCGATGGGGATCGCCACCAATTTTGTCATAAACGGCAGGGAGCTCCTAATCCCCATGGCAATTGAGGAGCCGTCAGTCATTGCCGCAGCGAGCAAGGCGGCCAAGATTGCAAAAATAAAGGGCGGCTTTACTGCCGTGGCTGGCGATTCTCTAATGATAGGGCAGGTACAGGTAGTCAGCGCCGGCGAGGCTGCAATGCAAAAAATACTGAAGAACAAAAAGCAGCTGCTCGCCATTGCCAATTCAAAGAGCAGGTCTGTCGTTGCAGTCGGCCTGCAGGTCCGGCAGCTGCGCGACAAGAGCCCCAACAAGATGGGCAATATGTTGATCGTGGAGATTATCATTGACACAAAGGACGCGATGGGCGCAAACGCGATAAACACAATGTGCGAAGCGATAGCGCCGCGGGTTACTGAAATTACAGGAGGCGAGGTTGTGCTCAAGATATTGTCCAATTATGCAACGAAAAGAATGGTAAGATGCAAGGCTGTCTTTGACAAAGAAGAGCTAGGCGGCAGCAAAATCGTAAAGCGGATACTGTACGCGTATGCGCTAGCACACTCTGATGTGTACAGGGCGGTGACGCACAACAAGGGCGTGATGAACGGGATCGACGCAGTCGCGCTTGCGACAGGGCAGGATTTCAGGGCGATTGAAGCCGGGGCGCATGCCTACGCTGCAAGGGACGGTACATACCGGTCGCTGACAAGATGGCGCAGGACAAAGGAAGGCAACCTTGCCGGCGAAATCGAATTGCCATTAGCAGTTGGCATCGTGGGCGGTATAGTCAACGTCCACCCCGGTGCGAAACTTGCGCTCCAGATTCTAGGCGCAAAGAGTGCAAAAGAGCTGGCTATGGCAATGGCTGCGGCCGGCCTCGCACAGAACTTGGCTGCAATTAGGGCGCTATCTGCTGAGGGCATTCAGGCGGGCCACATGAGGCTGCATGGCAGGAAATTTGACAATAGCAGATGAGCGGAGGTTGAACGTACAGGTTCTCGTCCAGCATCGTTATCTAGATTTCGACACTGGTAATTCTTAGGGATATTTTGACCCCTTGGTATTTTCGGGTGATGGAATGCTAACTTTGGGTGATGGCTCGGTGTTAACTTTGGGTGACGGAGAACTAAGAGATTAAGAGATGCGACACTTGTGAAAGATCGGGGGGAACTTCCAGTTTGTGATATCGGGCGCTATGACCTTTGTAGAAATGACTTTTTTCCCTCCTACAAGGCCGCACAGAGCCAAGTCATATTCTAGGCACCAGTTCCTACCGCAAATTTGATCGTCGCTTTGTCTACATATCAAGCTCGGAGTATTCATAGAGTACTTTCGAGTACTTGCACAGTACTTTTGAGTACTTGTTCGGCAGTACTGGAGTACCAGTACTGTCAGTACTGAGTACTGAGTACTGAAGTACTTTTGAGTACTAGTACTGCAGTACTGGAGTACTTTGAAAATGAGTGAAACTAGCCTGAAAACCTGTTTTTTCAGGTGAAGAATGAGTGAAAACAGGGTTTGGAGCTCATGAGATACGCCAGAGTGAAAACCTGTTTTTTCAGGTGAAAACCTGATTCTTCAGGTCTTTTCACTATCCCGGAACGGGTTTTCAGACATCGTTGAGTACTGGAGTACTTACTGAGTACTTGAAAAGTACCTATCTCTTCAATCAGGTCAACAGCTGCATTTATTGTATTCGTGAAATGTGAATCTGTTTCCAGCTCTCGGACTTCATACAGTATTGTTGTAAAGAAACCATAAATCGTCATCTTGGTGCGCGCGATCCGATTATTATTCCAAGAATGTAGGGGGGTCGGCGGGGTTTGAATGTCATAGGAAAACGGGTCCAGTAGTGGCTTTGGATCCCAATAATGCGCTATATAGTGGCAATTTAGGGACATCGTCGGTTGTTAAGATAGGGTAGGGACATAGCAAAAGGCTTTTGAACACACGAACTGCTATAGCTATGTTTACCATTTTTTCATGGCAAATGATGTGAGATCTAATGAGTGAATTGAACTATTCGCCCTAATTCACCGATCCTCGACCCGAAATCACCGCATCTCCGTCACCCAAAGTTAACACCGAGCCATCACCCAAAGTTACCATTCCATCACCTGAAAATACCAAGGGGTCAAAATATCCCTGAGGATTACACGTGTCACATAAAATCAGATTAATATGCAAGAGCGCAGAAGTTAGGTTCACTTACTTTTCTTCCCTTATGACAGCACAATAAGGATAATCTCGTTCTTGCTTGTAGTATCCACATAAATATATATCCAGTAAAACGCCTTGCTGATAGTTACCAATGCCTACGGTGAAATTTGCAGTCCCAAAGGGGAGCATTGAGGAAGTCACGTTCAAGCTGCTGGAGCAAGCGTGGCAGCACGTGAGCGGCCGGGGGCGCACCTACAGGGTAAAGCTGGGCGACCCCGAGATCGACGTTAAGATACTGAGGCCGCAGGAAATCCCCACCTACGTTCAGGAAGGGTTCTACGACGTGGGCATCACCGGTAGGGATTGGATACTTGAGGCAAAGGCCGACGTAGAAATTTTGCTTGACCTCGAGATTGGGCGCGTCAAGCAGGTCATTGCGGTCCCGTCTAGTTTCCCGTACAAGAATTTGGATGAGATGATTGCCGATTTTGCAAAGAGCGGCAGGACGCTCAGGGTATCGTCAGAATACCTTACCACCACCTCGCTGCACTTCAAGTCAAGCGCCGCCTACAAGAAGGCGTACGGCAGCGCAGATCCCATGATAATCACACCGTGGATGAGGGTTGGCGAGAACAAAAAGGTCGAAATATTCCTCTCGTTTGGCGCGACAGAGGCCAAGCCGCCAGAGGACGTCGACGCGATTTTCGACATCACCGAGACTGGTACGACCCTTGCCCAGAACAACCTCAAGATAATCGACATGGTGGCTGAATCGACCGCGGTGCTGGTGGCAAATAAGAAATCCCTCAAGGACCCGGCGAAGAGAGAAAAGATTGCAGACATGATAGCCCTTTTGAGAGGTGTAGTCGACGCGAGGAAAAAACTCCACATATTTGTCAACGTCAAGAAGGAGAACCTGCAAAAGCTGCTTAAGGAACTGCCGGCCCTCAAGAGGCCGACTGTCAGCCCGCTTTCAGAGGACGGGTGGTTCGGCGTCAACACGGTCATCGACAAGAACGAGTTTATCAAAATTGTGCCCAAGATGAGAAAGCTGGCACAGGGCCTAGTGGTACTGGAGCCAAAACAGATACTGTCGCTGGACGAGATAAACTTGGACGGATATTCCTGATGAAGATGATCAACGTCGCCGAGCCGGCTGCAGAAGCCGCTCGGCTCCGCAGGGCAACAGCGATCCCGGACTCACTTCTGGAAGACGCGAGGGCGATAATGAAAAGCGTTGCGGAGCGGGGCGACCCGGCTGTTCTTGATTATGCTGCAAAATTTGACGGTGCAAGGCTTGACTCGCTTTTGGTGAGCGATCAGGAAGTAAAGCGAGCCAACAGCCAGGTCACGAAGGAGCAGGTCAAGGCAGTCAGGCTGATGAAGGAGAGGCTTGAAAAGAGCGAGCTAGCAGTGCTAAAGCGGCTGAAGGGAATTTCAATATCATCTAGCGGCGTAAAAATAGACCGCATGATAAAGCCGGTCGCAAGCGTCGGGTGCTACATCCCTGGCGGCAAGGCGCGCTATCCGAGCACGGTAGTTATGTGCGCGGTGCCAGCTAGGGTGGCAGGCGTAAAGAGGATTGTGGCAATCTCGCCTCCAAGAAAGGACGGCTCCATTGACCCGCTGACATTGGTAGCCGCAGACATTTGCGGCGTCGACGAATTCTACAAGGTAGGTGGCGCGCAGGGCATAGCTGCACTGACCTACGGTACACAGTCGATAAAACCAGTGAGCAAGATAGTGGGCCCCGGCGGCATGTTTGTAACTGCTGCCAAGCTGATTGCTTCTAGCAGCGTTTCTACTGATATGGTGGCCGGCCCGACTGAACTGCTGGTATACGCTGACGCAAACGCCGACCCGCGACTTGTTGCCATTGATCTAATCTCACAGGCAGAACACAGCATCGACACTATCTGTGGACTTGTGACCACATCTGAGAAACTGGCGTCGCAGGTGCAGATGCAGGTGCAGTCTATAGCTGA
This sequence comes from Nitrososphaera sp., assembly GCA_035283265.1. Classification (GTDB taxonomy): domain Archaea; phylum Thermoproteota; class Nitrososphaeria; order Nitrososphaerales; family Nitrososphaeraceae; genus Nitrososphaera. The sequence continues at coordinate 21,080 of DATEUD010000002.1, read as the reverse complement.
AAAGATTACGCGGTCAGACATTGTAAAAAGTAGCCTGCAGAATAACGGCTTTCTCGCCATTTGCAAGAATGAAAAAGCGTGCATCGAGTTCGTAAATGAGTTTGCGCCAGAACACCTAGAGATAGTGTGCAGGAACGCAGACGCCGTAGCAAAGAAAATCGATTCCGCCGGGCTCGTGCTGGTAGGCCAGTACACGCCGTCGTCTGCAAGCGACTATTCACTTGGCTCCAACCACGTGCTCCCGACCCTTGGGTTTGGCAAGTCCCGGGCGTCGCTGTCAGTGCTGGACTTCCTCAAAATCGTGAACAAGGTCAAGGTAACGAAAGCAGGTCTGGCAAAGGTGGACAGGTCGGTCAAGGAAATGGCCTCGGCTGAAGGACTCTTGAACCACTACGAAGCAGTGAGAGCGAGGACAGATGAATAGGCGGCTTGACAACAGCATCAAGAGGATTGCCGGGCTTGGACACTATAACAAGCCTGAAAAGGTGGAAGGCGCGATAAAGCTAGACTCGAATGAAAATTTCGTGCTTGACAGAGAGTTTGTCGCAGGCGTCGCGGCCGAAGCGGCGCGGCAGGTGGACCTGAGGGAGTACCCGCTTGACCAGCTTGAAGAGCTCTACTCCCGGCTTGCAAGATATTCCGGCGTCAATGAAAAATGCGTGGCGGCGGGCAGCGGGTCTGACCAGATAATCGAGCTTTTGTTGTCAACTCTTGGCGGCGGGCGCGCGACTGTGTTTGCGCCCACGTTCTCGTATTTCATCAATAGGTGCGAGCTCCATGGCATCAAGGTCGATCAGGTGCCGCTCAAGCGCGACTTTACGCTTGACAAAAAGGCGTTTGTGAAAAGCGCGAGAAAATCAGACCTTGTCTACATCTGCTCGCCAAACAATCCTACCGGCAACCAGATTGACAAGCAGGAAGCGATCGACGTTATCGATTCGCTAGAGAGCAGGCTCGTGCTGGTAGACGAGGCGTACGTTGATTTCGCCGACTACTCGTTGTCGGCCGACGCGACAAAGCGCAACAACGTGATTGTGCTCCGCACGCTTTCAAAGGCATTTGGGCTTGCCGGGGCAAGGGTCGGCTACATGGTGGCAAACGAAAAATTCGTGCGCACGTTCAGGTCGACCATCCAGTCGCCTTACCCGATTAGTACGCTTTCGCTTGCCATCGCGTCAGGCGTCCTTGCGCGCGCAGACCTCGTCAGACAGACGATCAGGACCGTAAAGAGCGAAAGGGGCAGGGTTTTTGGCAGACTTGCCAAGATAGACGGCATCAAGACCTTCAGGTCAGACGCCAACTTTCTCTTTATCGAGGCCGGCAGAAACTACCAGCCAATTTCAAAGGCGCTCAGGAGCTGCGGCATCGCGGTCAAGATGCTTGGCAACGTTGCCGGCCACAGGGGCTGCATGAGAGTCACGATAGGCACACGGGAAATGAACGACAAGTTCCTCCAGTGCGTAGAAGGGTCGCTGTGATGTTTGACTGCGCGCTCTTTGACATCGACGGCGTGCTGGTAGACATCCGCAAGTCCTACAACGCTGCCGTCAAAAGGACCGTGGAGTACATGCTCAAATCGATCACCGACAGGTCCTTCCGCGGCCTTGTCACCAACCAGATCATTCTGAAATTCAGGCAGAGCGGCGGCTTTAACAACGACACCGACACGACTTATGCGATAACGCTTGCGATGCTTTCCAGACTCCCAAAGAATGTTGTACAAGGGAGAAAATTCCTGATGCAAGTGGCAGAAAACGCCGACGAAAGCGGCTACCTGTCAGTGGAAAAGTTCCTTGCAGGCTACGGCATTGAGAAGTGGAAAAAGCTGCTCGCTTACCCGGCGCCTGTCAAGGAAAGCATGCTTGCAAGGGTGTTTGACGAATTCTTTTACGGGCCGGAATTATTTAGGAAACAAAACCACTTGGAGCCAAAGTACTGGGCCGGTGGCAGGCCGTTGATAGAAAACGACAGGCTCGCAGTCAGCGCAAAAACGATGAAAAAGCTACACAAAATGATTGGAGGCAACCTTGCCACGGTTTCCGGCAGGAGCAGACTTGCGGCAGAGTTTTCGCTCAAGCCGGTGATGAAATATTTCAACCTTGACGCCTGTGTATTCTTAGAAGACGAAAAGCGCGAGTACGCCAAACCCAACCCGTACGCGATAAAGCGCGCGATGGAAGTAATGGGTGCAAGAACTGCCGTCTATGCGGGTGACTCGGCCGAGGACCTGCTGATGGCAAGGCGTGCCGAGAAAGAAGTGGGCGTAAAGATAGCATTCATAGGCGTCTATGGCAACAGCCCCCAGCGAGCCAAGACGATGGCACAGTTCAGACAGGAAGGCGTTCAGGCGATCGCAAAAAGCGTCAACCAGTTACCGAACACCATAAATAAAGTACTAGCAGTTTAACACGTACGATGGCTTCTGCTGCAAGAAAGGCGAGGATTGAGAGGGTCACAAAAGAGACCGCAGTCACGGTGCAGGTCAACATTGACGGCACGGGCAAGACCAGCGTCAGGACCGGCCTCACTTTCATCGACCACCTCGTCACCTCGATTGGCAAGCACGGCACGATCGACATCACGCTAACAGGCAAGTCAAACGACGGCATCGTGCACCACCTTGCAGAGGACGTCGCGATCGCGCTTGCGCAGACGATAGACAAGGCGCTGGGCGACAGGGCGAAAATCGCAAGGTTTGGCTACGCGCTCGTGCCAATGGACGAAGCGCTTGCCTACGTGTCTATTGATCTTGTCAAACGCCAGTACCAAAATGTAGAGCTGAAACTGACTCGCGACAGCATCGAAGGGGTGCCGAGGGAAGACCTTGAACACTTTGCAAGGTCTCTCGTCCAGAACCTGAACGCGTGCACCCATATGATCGTGCATTACGGCGACAACGACCACCACAAGGTCGAAGCCGCGCTCAAGGCGTTTGCAGTAGCGCTCAGGATGGCGACTGGCATCGATAGCAGGAGAAAAGGCGTGCCGAGCACAAAGGGAGCGATGTGATGGCCAAGATAGCAATATTTGACTACGGCGCCGGCAACCTGTTCAGCCTGAAATCTGCGCTGGAGCGAAACGGGGCAGAGGGCGTCGAGATAATCTACGACCTGAAAGAAATGGACAGGTTTGACGGGCTCGTGCTCCCCGGCGTTGGTAACTTTGACCCGGCAATCAGGTCGATAGAGGGCAGCGCGCAGCACCTGGACGAGGCGATTGAGAGCGGCATGCCTGTGATGGGCATCTGCCTTGGAATGGAGATGCTATTTGACAGGAGCGAAGAGGGCAAGCTTGAGGGCTTGAAGATACTGGATGGCGACGTCGTATTGCTTCCAAAGAGCAAGGTCAAGATCCCACACATGGGCTGGAACAACCTGCAGATAAAAGCCGAAAGCAAGTTGCTAAAAGACGTCAGGGACAACTCGTGGGTGTATTTTGTGCACTCGTATCGCACGGTGCCAAAGAACCGCAAGCTGGTGGTCGCCACCTCCGACTATGGAGTCAGCGTGCCGGCAGTCATTGAAAAAGACAATTTGATAGGCGTTCAGTTCCACCCGGAAAAGTCTGGCGACGTCGGCGCAATGATAATCAAGAACTTTATCAAAATGTGTGACAACGGGGCAAAATGAAGGTCATAGCCGCGGTCGACATCATGGGCGGGAGCGTAGTCAGGCTTGTCAAGGGTGATGCCGCAAACAAGACAGTTTACAGCAGCGATCCTGTTGAAACCGCGAAAAAGTGGGAGGCGGCGGGTGCCGACATGCTGCATGTAGTCGACCTTGACGCGGCGTTTTCTAATGGCAACAACGCTGAGCTTGCCGCAAAAATAGCCGCGACAGTCAAGATTCCTGTTGAAATTGCTGGCGGCATCAGGACCCCTGAAAAGGCAGAAGAGATGTTATCAAAAGCAGCAAGGGTAGTGCTTGGCACCATGGCCTACAGCGAGCCGGAGGCCGTGAGAAAGCTGGCTAAAAAGAACCCCGGCAGGATAGTGGTTTCGATAGACCAGGTCGACGGCAAGGTGATGGTGAAGGGCTGGAAAGAGTCAACAGGCACAAAAGTCGCGGACGCGATATCGCAGTTTTCAGCGATGGGGGTTGACGAATTCCTGCTTACAAACATCGATCGTGATGGCACGCTCCAGGGCCCAGACGTCAGGACGCTGGCTGAAGCTGCATCGTCTGCAAGGATAATTGCAAGCGGCGGCATCGCAAGCGTCGAAGACATTGTTAAGGTCAGGAGCGCGGGCTGCAGCTCTGTCATACTGGGCAAGGCGATGTACGACGGCAAGTTGAGTATTGAAAAGGTGAAAGCATTAGCATGACGCTTGCAAAGAGGATAATTCCGTGCCTTGACGTCGACAACGGCAGGGTCGTCAAGGGCGTGCATTTTGCAGAAGTCAAGGACGCCGGCGACCCGGTTGAGCTTGCCAAAAGATACACCGAGCAGGGTGCCGACGAGCTCGTGTTCCTCGACACCACAGCGTCACAGCAAGGGAGGGACACGATGAAAGGAGTTGTGAGAAACGTGGCAAGCGTGATCGACATCCCGTTCACGGTCGGGGGCGGCATCAAAAAGCTCGAAGATGCGCGCGACATCTTGCTGTCCGGCGCGGATAAGGTCTCCATCAATACCGGGGCCGTCAAGAACCCGGAGCTGGTAACGCAGCTGATGTCGATTTTCGGCAAGCAGTGCGTCGTGGTCGCAATAGACGCAAAGAGGAATTATGATTTCGAGAAGGGCAAGACGACGTTCAATGATAAGGGCAAGAAGTTCTGGTTTGAAGTAAGGATTTACGGAGGCAAGGAAGGCACAGGCCTGGACGCGATAAAGTGGGCAAAGGAAGTCGAGCGGCGCGGCGCTGGTGAAATTTTGCTGACCAGCATCGACGCCGACGGCACAGAGAACGGCTACGACATCGAACTGACCAAAGCCATTTGCAAGTCAGTCAATGTGCCGGTAATAGCTTCTGGCGGCTGCGGGAGCGCGCGCCACATGCTCGACGTGTTTGAAAAGGCCGACGTTGACGCCGCGCTTGCCGCTTCGATATTCCACTATGAAAAGTCAACGGTTGATAAGGTAAAGAAATATTTGAAGAAAAGCGGAGTCAAGATCAGGATATGATGTCTGGTCAGCCCGGCCGCATTCCATTTGAAACTCACCTTGAGAGGCTGAAAGAGCCGGCAAGAACAATAATGGTCGACCTACGTAAATTCGTGCTGGCGCTCGGCGGCAACGTGATAGAGGAAGTGAGGCCGCACAGGGTGGTCTACGCCAAGACAATGAACTTTCGGATTTTCCTTGACGTCGAGCCGGCCGGCGACTCGCTGGTGCTGTCGATAAGGTACGGCAGGGCCGGACCTCCTATAGCTACAACTGTCAAGACCGCGGAAGATGCTGAGAGCGCAAGAAAGCAGATTGCTGAAGCGTATCAGAAAATTCAATAGTTGACGTTAAACTCGACAAATTCGCCGGTGTATTTCTGGAATTTCACGTTGACGTCTTCTACCTTGCCCTTTGGCGGCCCGACGTGGCACCACTCTATTACCTCGTTGACATCCATCTCGTCACCCTCAAAAATGGCTTCCACCCGGCCGTCAGGCAGGTTGCGCACCCAGCCGGTGACCTTGTGCCTGGTAGCCACCCGCTTTGTGTTCTGCCTGAAGTAGACGCCTTGAACCCTGCCGCTGACAAAGACATGGGCGCGGGTCTTCCTGGTGTCCGTCATTTTGACGCGATGCTACTATTGATTTAAAAAATGTTGCCCGCCTGCATGGCAGGGCTAATTTTACGCCAGTTCTCCGCCTTCTTCGCAGAAGAGGTGGTCGTACGTCGTTCCCTTCCTTACAAGCCTGAACTTGCCGTCGCTGTCCTTCATGACTATCGGCGGCTTTGTCTGGCAGTGGAACGGCATGTTGAATACGACCGAGTAGGCGCCCACGTTGTAGAACGAGATGTACCTGCCCACTTCAGACTCGTTCAAGTCTGACACCTTTGAAAGCGGGAACACGTCGTACGTGTCGCACAGCCTTCCTGCAAGGTGAGTGTTCTTTACCGAGGCGGCTGTAAGGGCGATCGTCCTGTCCTTGCTGTCCACCACCGGCACCACCTCCTGCGGGTATTCCTGCTTTAGCAGAGCCGCGTCGAGCAGTATGTGATAGCCTGCGTCGACAATGACTATCTTGTGCTCGTTGTACTCCTTTGTGTTTACTATCCTTGATACCAGCATGGACGACTCTGCCACGAGGAAGCGGCCGCTCTCTATCATGAGAGTGTATGTGCCATGCGTCTCTGCAAGCTGGTTGAGCTTGCCGACGTGATTCTCGGCCATCTGGGCAGGCGTCGGCACGGGGTCGTTGTAGAACACTGGAGTCCCGCCGCCAATGTCAAAGGTGTTTACCTGGAAGGCCGGGTTTTCCTTCTTCATCTTGGTCATGAATGCGTCCATCTTGTCCAGCGCATGCGTATAACATGAAAAGTCGGTGATCTGCGAGCCGAGGTGGAAGTGGAAGCCCTCAAACTTGAGGAGGTCACTGCCCATCACATGCTTGACCATCTTGGCGGCGCTGTCTATGGTGCCGCCGTTGAATGGCACGCCGAACTTGCCGTTCCTGTATGACGCGCGAACTTCGGCTTTGACGCCGACTTCGGGGTTCACACGTATCATTGTCAGTGGTCTTGTTCCTCCTACCTTGCTTGCAGCTTTTGCCAAGTTTGCCATCCCGTTAAAAGAACTGACGACAACCCTCCTAACCCCGGTCTCAAGCACTTCGATATACTCTTCCGGCTCCTCTGTCACGCTCGTGTATATGACGTTCTCCGGGTCTGCCTTGCATTGCTTTATGAAATAAAGTTCGCCTAGCGAAGTCAGGTCGAACGTCACCCCATCTTGCATGAAGGTCTTGATCACTGCTGGCGTAAAGTTGGCCTTGACCGAGTATGCTACCTTGACCGGGCCATTGAATTTTGAATAAGCGCTATGCAGTTCCTTGACTTTTGCGCGAAGTGTGTCTTCGTCGACCAGATAAAGCGGCGTGCCGTATTGTGCTACTAATTTGCGGATGTCAATGGGTTTGACAAAGCGATTTAGAGCGGCTGCAGTTGGTTTCGCTACGAGTTGAACTTGTGAATTTTCAACCAATTTCTTTTAGTTAGGTGTATCATAAAACCGATAACTTAAAAACATTGCCCCTGTGGCTAGGCGGCTGCCTGCCTGGAAATTTTTAGGCAAAGAAAGAAAAAGAGCCTTAGCGGTAGTACGGGACCGCTTTTTCTGTCGGCTTGCCTTCTCTCTGCGTCTTTATCTTCCTTACCGCTTCTTCAAAGTGGCGCAGAAAAACGTGCGCTTCTGACGCGTGCTTTGCTGCCTCTTCGGGCGTCGGGTACTTTGCAAGGTATTCGTGCAACACGAGCGACACAGCCGTGTTGCACACTGCGCTAGTGTCTGCGCCGCTAAAGCCTTCTGTGATCTCGGCCACCTTGACAAAGTCCACGTCTGGGCCCATCGGCTTGCCCTTTGCGTGGATTTCTAGAATTCTTTGTCTCGCGCCCTTGTCCGGCATCGGGACGAACACTATCTTGTCGAACCTGCCGGGGCGGAGCAACGCGGGATCTATCATATCTGCCCTGTTGGTGGCAGCGATTACCACTACGCCTGAAAGTGACTGGATGCCGTCCAGCTCTGTAAGCAATTGTGAAACGACACGTTCTGTGACCATGCTGTCGCCTCCCATTCCCCTTGTCGGAGCGATCGAGTCGATTTCGTCAAAGAACACGACGCACGGCGCTGCCTGCCTGGCTCTCCTGAATATCTCGCGAATGCCGCGCTCGGATTCGCCGACCCACTTGCTCAAGAGCTCGGGTCCTCTTACGCTGATAAAGTTAGCCTCAGACTCCGTCGCGACTGCCTTTGCAAGCAATGTCTTGCCGGTTCCTGACGGTCCGTGCATCAGTAGGCCTTTTGGCATTGTGTGACCTAGTTTAGCGTAGAGGTCGGGGTATCTCAGCGGCCACTCGACTGCTTCTTGGAGCTCACGCTTTACTTCTTCAAGACCGCCTATCGCAGACCACGGGATATCCGGCGATTCAAGGTAGACTTCCCTCATGGCAGAGGGCATGACTTCCTTGACAGCGCTTTCAAAGTCGCTCATGGTGACAATCAGCTTGTTGAGCACTTCTGGGGACAGCTTTTCGTCTTCCAGATTTAGCTCTGGCAATACCCTCCTGAGGCACTTCATGGCCGCTTCCTTGCAAAGGTATTCAAGGTCTGCGCCTACAAAGCCGTGTGTCACTGCCGCAATCTTCTCCTGGTCGACGTCTGTGTCAAGCGGCATGTTGCGTGTGTGTATCTGCAATATCTCCAAGCGACCGCGCTTGTCTGGCACCTTGATCTCGATCTCTCTATCGAACCTGCCAGGCCTCCTGAGGGCCGGGTCGATTGCGTTTGGTCTGTTAGTTGCTGCAATGACTATTACTTTGCCCCTTGCTTCGAGGCCGTCCATTAATGACAGCAACTGTGATACGACCCTCCTTTCGACTTCGCCTGTCACTTCTTCGCGCTTTGGAGCGATCGAGTCGATCTCGTCTATGAATATGATCGAAGGCGACTTTTCCTTTGCCTCCTTGAATATTTCCCTGAGCCTAGCTTCTGACTCGCCGTAGAACTTGCTCATGATCTCCGGGCCGGAGATGCTGATGAAATGAGCATTGCTTTCGTTCGCCACTGCCTTTGCGAGCAACGTCTTGCCGGTTCCCGGCGGACCGTAGAGCAATACTCCTTTTGGCGCTTCGATTCCGAGCTTTTCAAAGATCTCGGGGTGCCTGAGCGGAAGCTCGATCATTTCGCGCACCTTCTGGATCTCTTCCTTCAGCCCGCCTATGTCTTCGTATGTTACCTGCGGGACTCCTCTTAGGGTCTCGCCCTTTTCTGCAATGTGGAATATCGTCTTTTGAGTAACCAATACTGCGTCTGCCGCCGGCGTTACTCCTATCACCTGGAATGTCAGCCTGCCACCAAAGTATGGGACCATCACGTTGTCGCCTTTGATGAGCGGCACACTTTCCAGCGCGTCTGCAAGGTATCGTTCATCGATTGGCGGTATCGCTTCAAGCGGAGCCACAATTACCTTTTCTGCTGGAACGGCTTTGATCTTCTTTACAATTACAGTGTCGCCTATCGCAATGCCGGCGTTGTTCCTGACAAGGCCGTCGACCCTGATGATGCCCTTGCCCTCATCAGACGGGTAAAGCGGCAAGCACTTTGCAACCGTCCTGCGCTTGCCTCTAATTTCAATAACGTCTCCAGTTGACGCGCCCAGCGAATCCATCGAGTCATAGTCGATTCTCGCTACTCCTCGACCGACGTCTCTGGTATACGCCTCAAGTACCTTTAGGGATAGGGTATTCTGGCTCACATTAACACCTGAACATTACTGCTCTTTATACCTTTATTATCTTTCGCCTAGATTCTCCAGATACAAATGCATAGGTTTCGCTAAAAATCGCAAGAAATTTCTAAATTCTTAACCAGTAAACAATTATAACTTTCCCTCAGGCTCCAATTATTGAATGAGTAGAGAAGACAAGCAGCCGATGCTCCCAGGTGAGCGCGTCGCGTCCATCGAGGAATTTGAGGGAGGCAGGAACACTTACCTTGCTTCCGACGGGACCGTGCGCTCTACAGCAGTCGGTACAAGAGTTTACGATCTAAAACGAAGGATAGTAAAAATTGAACAAAAGAAAGCCCCGATGCTCCCAAAGGTGGGCGACATCATTGTCGGGTACGCCGAAATGCTGTTCAGCAGCATGGTATCCATCAAGGTGTTGTACATTAATGACAAAAGGTCTGAGGCCGGCTTTTCGGCGATTGCATCCGCAAGGATTGGGAGTCGCGCTGACGTTGAAAGGAGGGGCGACAGGCGCGCCACATTCCACAATGGCGACATTGTAAGGGGCAGGGTCATAAGCCTGCTCAATTCCACGATACACCTTACGCTTGCAGAGAAAGAGTACGGCGTGCTGTATGCACTGTGCTTCATGTGCGGCGGCGACACTGTTCGCACCGACGAGAGCACGATAAAATGCGTCGAGTGTGGGGCGTTTGAAAACCGCAAGCTGACGCACGACTATGGCAAGGAGTCATTCCGGCTAATACACAAAGTAGGCAAGTAATGGTCATGGCACGTGTTGCCTTCCAGGGAGAGCCGGGAGCTTATGGCGAAATGGCGACCCTGCAATATTTCCCCAAGGCAAGGTTGATGCCCAAAAAATCCTTTCAGGATGTCTTTGACGCGGGAGAAAGCGGAGGCGCGGACTATATTGTCGTACCGGTGGAAAACTCGATAGAGGGAAGTGTTAATGAAATTTATGATTTGTTGCTCCAAACAAAGATGGGCGTAATTGGCGAAATTCACCAGCGCGTCAGGCACTGCCTTATCGCAAACAGAGGCACAAGAAAAATCAAGCGTGTTCATTCTCACCCGCAGGCGCTTGCGCAATGCAGGGAATACCTGCAGAGGAAAAAGCTCGAGCCCGTGCCGGCCTACGACACTGCGGGCGCAGTGAAAATGATAAAGGAAAACAAAATGCTCGACTCTGCAGCCATTGCAAGCAATAGGGCGGCCGAATTGTATGAGATGGAGATCCTCGACGAAGGCATAGAGGACAAGAAGAACAACTACACAAGGTTCCTCGTGCTGTCGGCAAAAAAGGCCAAGAACGATAGCAGGTCGGGACACTACAAGACGTCCATGATATTTTCAGTAAAGCATGTGCCCGGCGCGCTGTTTGGAATCATTGGCGAGTTTGCCATTCGTAGGATAAACCTGACGAAGATAGAGTCGCGCCCGACTAAAGAGACGCCGTGGGAGTACAACTTTTATGTCGACTTTGAAGGCCACGCGCAGGACAGCGCAGTGCAAGAAGCGCTCAAGTCGGTAAAACCAAAGACGTCGTACATCAAGATACTTGGGTCTTACAAAAAAGCCGAGTTCCGCTAGCGATTCCTAAACCGCAGGCTTAGGCCAATCACTATTACGCCAGTCACAACCAGCATCAGCGCGCCGCTCAGCGCGAGCGGGCTTGACTTTGTCTGTGCATGCCCGTTGACCATGAGATCTGTGCTGCCCGTGTTCACGATCTCTATCTGGTATTCGCCGGCCTTTTGCGCAGTCAAGTCGTAGCTGAAAGACGTGATATTGTTGTCCGACCTGATCACCTGCCCGTCCGGATCTTCGATTTTGATGTCAAATTTCGAGCCGCTCACCATGATGCCGGATGTGCTTCCGACGTTCATGTCCGGCGTTATGATATCCGATGCCCCCGGCCTGACCGTGTTGTCCAGTGGGACGGCCACAACCATGTTGGAATAGACGCTGGACGCCGCGCCTATGACAATGAACGCTATGCCTGCCGCCATTGCGGCATAGAAAAGCTTGCTGGCCAACATGCAGAGTCGCGGTGCGGCGCTATATAGCGCTTTATTGCTGCACTCCGATCATTGTGTCAGAGGCTTCAGTCCATGTCACGTAGGTATTTTCGGCTGCAGCTACATTTGGCCAAAAGCCTTCGTTGCGGCTAATGTTTTCTGCGTCACCAAACGTGTCTCCGTCAGAGCTTGCGGCAACGAATATCTCGCCACCCTGCGACCAGACGACATAGACGTCGCTGGCGAATGCTGCCACATTGGGCGAAGTGCCGTTGTCCTGCTGCGGCTGCTCCTCGACATTTTCAGCTATACTGGTGCTGTCGTTTTCCGGCTCGCTGTCTCTCTATCGTGGCAAGGACCGGCGCAGGCTCGGGCTCCTCCTCCCTCGGCTTTCCCGAATATGCCGCAAGGCCCCCGATTACTGCGATAAATGCGATTATTGCAACGGTGGCTCCCTTTTTTCTGCTCACTGCATGCCAGACGCCAGCACAGTATTTACGGGGCATCGAGTCTCAATTAAGAAAATACGTCTTTGCACTAGAAGAGGTTTCTTGCAGATGCTTACATCACATCGACATCGTGAGGATTGCTCTCGATGTATCCTGCCGAAGTCATCTTGATGAACTCGGCGTTCTTTTGCATCTCCGGAATTGTCTTGGCACCGCAGTAGGAGAGTCCAGAGCGCAGGCCGCCTGCAAGTTGCCTTACGATTTCAACAACGCTCCCCTTGTAGGGCACCATCGCCTCGACGCCTTCCGGTACATAGTCGTTTAGGTCATCTGAATCAACAACCTGCGGACCTTCCTCCCGATACTTGCGGCCTAGCGAGGCGTAGAACGACGCCATGCCACGGTACATCTTAAACTTTTTGCCATTCTTGACAAGCGTTCTGCCGGGGCTTTCGTCGGTGCCGCCAAAGAGGCTGCCCACCATGACCGACGACGAGCCAGCTGCCAAAGCCTTTGTAATGTCGCCGGAGTTTCTGATGCCGCCATCTGAAATAACCGGGATGTCATGGTCGCGTGCGACCTTGACACTATCAAGAACTGCCGTCAATTGTGGAACGCCCGAGCCTGTAATTACCCTTGTTATGCAAATCGAACCAGAACCCACTCCCACCTTGACTGCGTCCACGCCGGCCCTGATGAGGTCATTCGCCCCGGCTCCCGTTGCGACGTTGCCTGCGATCAGCTCGCAGCTTGGGAACGCCTTCTTGATCATGTGGACCGTGTTGATCGCGTTTTCGCTGTGACCGTGCGCGATGTCGACTACGAGCACGTCTGCGCCGGCTTCAAGCAGAGCCTCAGTGCGCTCTAGATAGTCGCCCTTGACGCCTACAGCGGCTCCAACAAGCAGCCTGCCCTTCCTGTCCTTTGACGCGTGCGGGTACTGCTCCATTTTGATGATGTCCTTGCTTGTGATAAGCCCGACGATTCTACGCTTGTCGTCTATCACCGGTAGCTTTTCAATCCGCTGCTTGTGCAGGATTTCTTTTGCCTGTTCTCTCGTGAGGCCGGCCTTTGCGGTGATGACGTCCTTTGTCATCACCTCTGATACCTTGCGCCTATTGTTCTTTTCAAACGTTATATCACGCCTCGTAATGATGCCAGCGAGCTTGTCCCTTTCTTCGACCAAGAGCCCTGAAACACCGTATTCTGCCATTGCCTTCTTCGCTTCTGCAACCGTCACGTCAGGCTTGATCGTGTATGGCTGCTCTATCATGACTGATTCAGAGCGCTTGACCCTCAGGATCTCGTCGACCTGATCCTCGATTGTCATGAAGCGGTGGACAATGCCAACGCCGCCTTCCCTTGCCAGGGCGATTGCCATCCCCGACTCGGTTACCGTGTCCATGTTGGCGCTGATGATAGGTATGTTGAGGGTAATATTGCGCGAAAGTTTTGTGCGCAGGTCGGTCTGGGACCTAGAAACTATGGGCGACCGTTTAGGAACGAGAAGTACGTCGTCAAATGTCAGACCTTCCCTGATGTCCAACTATTCCCTTGCTGCTTAGCCGCTCCGTAGGATTATAAGCGTTTGCCATCAGGGCTTCAACAATTGCAGCATAGTCAGTGCTCGCACCGTTTCGCGGACATTATGCGTCCTGACGATGCTTGCACCGTTGAGAACGGCTATCGCCTCGCATATTATGGAAGGTATCAAGCGGGCTTCTGCCCGCACGTTGAGCAAATGACCGATGAACGACTTCCTTGACACGGACACGCATACCGGCTTTATCGCAGCAAGTTTGTCTAGGTGGTTCAGCACTTCAATGTCGCGGGTGTACCACGGCATGTCCGTCATTTTTGTGAAAAACTGGTTCTTGCCCGCTTTCCGGAAAAATCCTATTGATGGGTCGACTATCACGTCTACAATCCTAGCTTTTCTTGCAAGGGCAACGCTCTCCCTCAATGCCTGAAGAGTGCCGGCCAGCTTGCCCGTGGCAACTGCCTTGCTGTATGCCCCGGCTATTACAGGCACCCCGGCCTTGGCTACGACTTCTGCCATCGTGGGGTCGTATTTCAGGCCGGTCACGTCGTTTATCGCGTCCGCGCCGTCTGCTATCGCTTCCGCTGCAACACGAGCCCGCGGCGTGTCTGCCGAAACCGGCAAGTCGCAGGCGCTCTTGACGACCTTGATTGCCCGCTTCATTCTTCTGATCTCTTCTTCGACGGGGATCAGAGTTTCAAGGTAGGGCGCAGTCGACATGGCGCCAATGTCTATAATGTGGGCGCCGTCGTGCTGCATCTGTTTTGCAGTGGCGGCTATTTCCCGCTCGCCTGTCCTGACAGAGCCCTTGTAGAACGACTCTGGGCTGGTGTTGATAACGCCCATCACCTTTGCGGCGTGTTTTTCGCCAATTGGCACGCTGCCTACCTTCAACGCTCCGGTCTAGTCAGTCGCGATATATTAAACTCTAATAGGCCTTGTCTGCCAATGCCATACATGGAAAGGGAGGATTTCGCCACGACAAACCCTATGCTTTACGTGCCAAAGATGATGTTCTTTACCAAGGGTAAGGGCGTCCACAAGGACTATTTGACTAGCTTTGAGCTTGCTCTCAGAGATGCCGAGATAGCCGACCTAAACCTGGTTTCGGTGTCTAGCATATTGCCGCCCCGCTGCAAGATAGTGGGCCGTCAGGAAGGGAGAAAACACCTTCGGCCGGGGCAGGTAGTGTTTACGATAATGGCAAGGTCAGCCAGCAATGAGCCCAACAGACTGATTGCTGCGGCGATAGGCCTGGCAAGGCCGGCAGACGAAAGCCAACACGGATATTTGTCAGAACACCATCCTACCGGCGAAACCGCGCAAAAGGCCGGCGACTATGCCGAGGACATGGCGATGGAGATGCTTGCAACAACTCTGGGACTGCCAAACGACCCGAGCCTGGCGTGGAACGAAAAAGAAGAGCAGTGGAGGCTGTCAGAAAAGATCTACAGGACGCAGAACTTTACCCAATCGGCAGAAGGCCAGAAGGACGGCCTCTGGACCACCGTAATCAGCGCTGCGGTCCTTATCCTGTAATTCTGAAGCTGACCTGTGCAGGTATGCCTTGGTCGGACGTCGTGTCCACCGTGGGAAAAAGTGCAATACGTGCAAGCAGAAAATTGACGTAAAGGAATTTGTCGGGAACCAATGCAAGCAATTCTACGCCGCTTATTTCGAGTCGCTTGGCAGCTAAGACCAGTATTCTTCCTAGACCTTGGGCGGGTGCGCGTCCTGCCATTTGCGGCCGCGGCCTGCCAACAACTCAAAGTTTTTTCTATGACGCGGCTCGTTCCACTTTTCTCGCAAGCCATAGATCACCGGCTTGCACTTGTCCCACTCTGTCTGGAGCGACCCGTATCTGTCAAAAAACAGGTCGGCACTCATGAATCCTTTTTCCACGAGCAGCCCGGCAAGCTCGAACTTACTTGTGAACCTCTCAAAGAACTGGTACTCCCTACTTCCGTGCGCGTACTTGCTCGTGAATTCTTCAATTGTTCTTTCGTGGAACCGCCCCCAGAACCACTCTGTCGCTTGAAAGTCATAATCGGTGTTGTAGAGCTCGGCAATCCTGAACAGCATGTCGACGTCTTGCGCTGTTGTTCTGCTTTTCTTGCGTGGCGCCATATTGCTGGTTGGATGCTCAAAGTAATAAAGCTGTCCGGCACCTTGTTATATATCCCATAAATAATTTCATGTTGTATTGCCTGCATGGCATCAAAAAAGCAGTGCCGAATCAACGCTTTTGTCCCAGTAATCAGGATGAACAGTTAATGTCCCGAACACTCCTACGCTTCCCCAATTCAAGGCAAAATTGGATCCTGCGATTCTATCATCAATTTCTGCTATTAGAGCTGAAGATGGATCAGCATTATACCGCGAATTGATATAGCTTCATCACCCATGATCTTCATCGGATCAGGCAGGCCAAGGAAGGTTCCGAATGCTAACCTCATGACCTTGTCTGATTCCTCCAGATCATCTTCTTGCATTGGCCGGACGAGCACCTTGTAAGTACTCGTAAGAATCTCACAGGCAGGACACATTTATCTGCGAGCTAGACCTGCTTCGACTTTTTGCGCGCGGCATCCCTTCGCGGGTCCTTCTCAGGGTACGGGTCCGGACTCGGTTCCTCGCCCAATTGCCCAGACGTCGCGTCATTTAACGCCTGATCGCGCTTGAACGGGTTCTTTCTCTCCGTGCTCATGTCATAACTAGCCATCCATTCCTAATATGGCTTTACAAAAATTCAATAGAGAGTATTCACAACAAATGACAGTATGGATTTTGAAAAGCTTTGCGAGCAGGTGTTTGCGCTGAACGACGACATCAGGTATGCTGGCGTGGTAGACGGCACGGGTGCGCAGGTTGCAGGCGGGATGCGCAAGGGCACCGACTCGATAGTCACTGAAACAGACGAAGAGCTCTTCCTCACCCAGACTGCGCTGCGCAAGTCAATGAGGGAGCGCTTTGATGACGCGATGGGCAGGGCAAGGTTCGCCTACGTCGAGCGTGAAAAGATTTCGATCCTGACCTTCTACATGGAGGACAAGATACTGTTGGTCACGCTCGAGCCAAACGTCGACTCGCACACGTCGATGGACATCGCAGATGACGCGCTGGAATTGTTGAATGGGCAACAATGATGTCCCTCTCCAGAGCATGTACGAAACTTTGCCGGTGAGTGTCGTGCTGAAGGACAGAGATTGAAATAGAATCGAGTAGAGCAGGGCTGTCATGAAATCACTCATAGCTTTCGCGCCTGACGCTCAGCGCACGACTATTCGTGATCAATATCTACAAAGACGCAAAACCCGACAGTATCGAAGAACTTCAGCTGCTGACCGCCGCACCTTTCAAGCATTATTTGTGGGTTAAGACGAAATATATTTTGTCCGTGATTTCTTAGTTCACTGTTGAGCCGGACTTACTTATGTAATCATGAGACGATTAACAAAATGACAAAGAATTTTCGGAGAATGTCGTACCGGGCTCAGTACTCGAACGTGATGTCTAGCTAACTTTCATAGCTCATGATTGTTCGAAAAATGATTAATCGGTAGCAGAAGCCTTCGCTTAATTTACTACTTCCACTCCCAGGACTTTCCAGTTGTATTGCCCATTGCATCTGCTTCGAATTCAAACACAGCTACGACGTTATTGAGCGAAGCCAATTTTCCGGTGGATGATGTTTGTAGATACAGCGCGCCCCTCCAGACCATCTTGCCACCCTGCCCGAACTTGCCTATTCCGCTACCTGACCATGACACATGTTCTCCATCTACTGTCATCATGACTCCGTCTCCCTTTCCAAACAGCGCTCCCCCTGGTCGCGGCATAGACCAAAAGGTGGCCATTTCTGTTATGTCTATTCCCTTTAGTTTTCCCACAGACGTAAACGATGCTTCAAGCTTTGGCCCTTCGGCAGATAGAACTCTTTGGCTGGTTATCTTACCCTTGGTTTCCGACAGAACTTCACCTAACATATTGCTCATTTGACAGTAGCCTTCGATTGATTTAAGTTTTGCAATCGAATAGGAACGACCATACAGCATTTACAAAAAAGCGCGAATGATGATTCAAAAACAAGCGGCCAATCTAATAGATACTCTGAAAGTACTGAATTCATTTTTTATGATTTGTCTCCCTTTGAAAAGAGCTTGCCTGTCTCGTACTACAAAACCTATATTGAAGTGGCATCGCTTTTAAGAAAATGGCTGAGCGAATGGTCCATCAGACTAGCTCTCGGCGTTAGGGGCTTTTTCCAACCTTTCTGTTTTCATTTCTACTTGGCAAGAACTACGCTGTCAGTATCATGTCTTTTAGCGTGTCCATTTTGTATATTTTTGCAGACTTCACAAGCCCATCATTCCCTCTCCATTTTTCCAAGATTCTACAAGAGTTTGGGGACAGCCAAGACAGTATAACATCCCTGCAATAGAACAAGCCAACATGATTGAAAAAGCAGATTGTCCTCAGTTACATTGCAGCTCTATAGAAGGATCATCCGAAATTGGTCTGCTTGACTGCTGCTGTCCTTCAGGGGGCTTGGCAAGTTGGCAGAATGCGCCGGTTCACTCCACAATGCATTGGCACTAGATGCAGGCTATTCTTTGCATTTGAGAAGGATCTTGCCCATATGTACATCTGCTTCTATTTTCCTGTGTGCTTCTTTTGCTTCCTGTAATGGGAAAACAGAATCGATGACCGGCCGTATCTTTTTCCTTACTACGAACCTTATCAGTTCTTGCAGCTGCGCCCTTGTCCCCAAGAGCGCTCCGGTCATGATTATTTGCTTGCTATAAAACATCCTCACCGGGACTGTCGCCTCGTTGCCGGATGTCATACCGCAGACTGCCATCCTGCCACCCTGTCTGAGAGCGGCAATGCTCGCGGGCCAGGTCGCCGCTCCGACGTGGTCGATTACAACGTCAACGCCGGCAGGAATTATTCTCCTGACCTCTTCAACGATGTTCTGGCTTGTCCTGTCAATGACATGATTTGCTCCAAGCTTTTTTGCAAAATTCTGCTTGCTTTCGCCGGACACAGTGGTTATTACTTTAGCCCCAAGAGCCTTTGCAAGCTGGATTGTGGCCATCCCAACACCACTTGCAGAGCCATAAACAAGGATCGTCTTGCCCTTGCCGACATCGTTTGTTTTCAACATGTTCCATGCAACGAGGTACGATACTGCGAGTGTGGCCGCAGCCTCACTCTTCAATGCGGATGGCAGCTTGATGATGTTCCTTGCTGGCACCGCAACGCATTCTGCGTAGCCGCCGTTCCAGTCACTCATCCCCCCAATTATAGCAAACTCGCTGCAAAGGTTTTCTCGTCTGCTCTTGCAGTACTGGCACTTGCCGCACGATATGCCGGGATATGTCATGACCCGTTGCCCTTTAACGGTCCCAACGATATCGCAGCCGCAGACATGCGGTAATTGGATCTTTTTGCCGGCTATGCCCATCCTGGTCCAGATGTCAAGGTGGTTTACGCCGCAGTATTCAACATCAACAATGACTTCATTCTTGCCTGTGACCGGATCAGGAAAATCTTCATATTTCAAAACATCGATAGGCCCATGCTGATAGAATGGAACGGCCTTCATATTAGATGATGCATTTCCTTCAGGTCTTGCCCGAACTGCGCCAGCTCTGGTGGCAAAGGCACGCTTATCGGGTCTTTGAGCGAAAGCGGCTTGCCATCTTTAATCGTCTCTTTCTTTTTGTTCCACACCATCGAGTTAAAGTCTGTAATCTGCTTCGTATATTTTGCCATCTCCAGGTCTGCTTTTTCTTCTCGAAACATTGGTTGGAGGTGAATGCTAGAGCCAGAGTAAATCTTTGTCCACAATTCTTCAGCGATGAACGGAATTATCGGGGCTATCAGGAGCAGGATGGTGGAGAGGCAGCGATGCAGCGAGTAGAGCGCCGACGTCTTGCTGGTGTCATTATCAGTTGCATAGGCACGCCCCTTGACCATCTCCACATAGTGCGCTGCAAAGAGGTTCCACGTGAAATCGCGGATTGCATTTGCAGGAATGAAAAAATTGTATTCGTCATACCCCTTTTTGCACTCTTCCACTAGTCGGGCGAGCTCTGCCAGCATCCACCTGTCAGAGGCCTCCAGCTGCGCCGGCCTGTCCTCCACCACTTCAAACGACGACAAAAATCTTCCAAGGTTCCACAGCTTTGAGAGGAACTTTTGTGAGCCGGCGATCCTCTGCTCCGAGCACCTAAAGTCATAGCCCAAGTTGGCCTCGCTTGCCGACCAAAATCGGAAAGTGTCGGCGCCGTACTTCTGTATCACGGGAAAGGGGTCAATGACGTTGCCTTTGCTCTTGCTCATCTTTTCACCCTTTTCGTCGACACCATATCCCATTATCCACGCTTCATTCCAAGGCATCTTGCCTGTAAGCTGGACACAGCGTAGCATTGTGTAGTGGAGCCACGTGCGTATGATGTCTTTTGCCTGCGGCCTGATTGCAGCTGGGTAAGTGGAATTAAATATTTTCTTGTCTTTGCCGAACCTGGTCACGTAAAGAGGGCTGATGCTCGAGTCCATCCACGTGTCAAACGTCCGGTCTTCGCCCGTGAATTCAGACCCGCCGCATTTTTCGCATTTGTCAAACGGCGGCTTTTCCTTCCAAGGCCGATAATACTTGCCGTGTGGAGGTAGGTTCGGTGCCCTGCACGTGTTGCAATACCATATCGGGATCTCGGTGCCGTAGAACCTGCGCCTTGACACAGGCCAGTCTATAGCTATAGAGTCGAGCCAGTTAAGCAGGATCTGCCGGTGCATGGCCGGGCGGAATTTCAGCTTGAACGCAAGCTCTCGCAGCTGCGGCACAAAGTCGAGTTGCTTTACATAATAATCGAGGAGCGGGATAATCTCTATGGGGGTCTTGCTCCGCTCACACAGAGGCGTTCTGTGCATGATATTCTCCACTTTTTCCATCAGCCCCGAGCTCTTCAGGTTCTCGATCACTTTTGTCCTTGCCTGGTTTATCCGGAGGCCGGCGTACTCACCCGCGGCTTCAGTGGTAAATCCATTCTCATTCAATGCAACTATTTCCTTGAGACCCAGCTCCCGGAAGACCTGCACGTCGTTCTGGTCGCCGTAACTGCAGACCATCACAGCGCCGGAGCCAAACTCTGGCTTGGCAGAGTGATGTGGCCTTATCTGCACTTCCCTTTTGAATAACGGCAAAATAGCGTGTGAGCCCTGCAAGTGTTTGTAGCGGCTGTCCCCCGGGTTGACGATTACCGCCTGGCAAGCATAGAGCAACTCCGGCCTCGTCGACGCGATAATGATATCGTCGCCGGTCTCTTTTATCCTTAACTTCATGTAGACCAGCTTTGTCGGGATCTCGTCGTAGATTATCTCGGCATCGGCTATAGTGGTGCCGCAGTCGGGGCAGTAGTTGTTGGGCCTGTTTGCAAGGTAAACGAGCCCACGCTTCCACAGCTCGATAAATGTTGATTGCGTCAACGCTCGGTACTCGTCTGAATCAGTCCTGTAGTATTCGCGGAAATTGCCCGACAGCCCCATGCTCTTCATTATCTGGATCATTTCAGCTTCCAGATCGTCCAGCGCCACTTTGCAAAGCTCAAGGAACTTTTCCCTGTCCATCTGGCGCATGCGCACCTTGTGCTTTTTCTCGGTG
>DATEUD010000001.1:0-14053 GCA_035283265.1 Nitrososphaera sp. | reverse complement strand
GTGTATTCGTATGAATAAGTTCCGAAGTCAGACGATAAATGCTGAATGTGGATCTCGCTTCCACCCTGTGTGAGCACGAAATCAAACGACGAGCCCCTGATCAGCTCGCCGGTGACCGGGTCCTGCAAGTTCATGACAAATGTCACCGGGACTCCGGTTTCCATCAGGTCCGGCCCCCACGACAGCTGGAACAGGAATTTTTCGCCTGGCAGCGACATTATGTCAAGGGGGAATTTCGGCTTGTGGGCCGGCTTTAATTCAAAGCCAGCGACGTTCGTGTCATCCATCGTCCCGGCAAGGCGGATGAGCATCGCGTTGTTGACAACAAGATGCACGATTCTGTTCTGCTCTGAAGTGTAGTCGTCGATGACTATTGCCTGCGCCTGGAGCTCCCTGCCGTTCAGCGTCCCGCGGTAGCTGTTGGTCTTCAGCTCTTCAAGCGTCTTTGGAAACTGCACTTCCATGTGGAGCACCGGGACCTGCGCGACGTATGCAGCGTCCCACGTAAACGGCGTTTCAAACGAGATAGTGCTGTTGGAATAATCAAAATTGCTGACATCGTCATAGTAGGTCTTGACTACCATCTGACCTTCCTGCGTGTCGTATGTGTACGTCCTGCCGATGCTGATATAGAGGTCGAACTTTTGGTCCGACTGCATCCCAATGCCGGAGCTGCTGATTTCCAATGTCACTACAATGTGGTACAACCCACCAGCTGACATGATCTTGCTCCTCAATTCGACCGGGTTGCTCTGGCTCACCTCTACTTGGTCGGCCGGTGCATTGCCATTTATCTCCCAGCCGTCAATATCGTTGTCCGGGATCAGGTTGGCCGCCACTGCGCCGTCTGACGACCGAAAGCGCTGGTCAAGCAGGGTCTCGTTTCGCAGCTCGACAACAATCCTGTAGTCGATGCCCGGTACGGTGATGTCGCTGTTTTCGTCGTGCGCCCTTATCACAAAAGTTGGCTGGACAGAAGAGTGGATAGGAACAAAAGTGGGATTCAGGATTCCTTCCACGGTTAACTGTTTTTCGGAAATGACGACAGGCAGCGCCTGGTCCCTGCCAAGGCCGTGGCCGTATGCGGCACCAGCAGCAGAAGAAGCAACAACGACGAGCAGGAGCAGCGAAGCCGAGTAGTGCCTCAGCACGCTATACTTGGGAGCGCATACTCCATATTTACTTTCTTCGCAGCGCGTTGATTCTGGTTGCTGCTCTGATTCCGGCGATCGCAGGGATTGCCAGCAGCATCGGCGCCGGGAATTCAGGAATCACCTGCAGGTTGAAGACCTTTTGCAAGTTGGGATGCACTTCGCTATGCACTATTACTTCGACGTCTGTGAACGGCTCACTTTCGCCTATCGCCTGCTTCAAAGGCTCAAGACCAGCTTGCAGGTCAGTCACGAACTCGATCGAATTGACTGGTGCTATTGCCTTCACCTGAGCATTGAAAAGACCCTGTGTTCTGTTTGCACGCCCCAGCGCGCCCTGGTAATGCACGATATTCACTATGGTTCCATTCCCTTCCGAGGCCGTGCCCTCAGCCTTCTGTCTTGACATACACTGCACCATCAGTGAACCAATTAACGCCCGACAACTTAGCCACTAAACATACATCAGAAAATAGCAGAGCAGCACCACCATCTCGGGCTGCACTCCGTCAAATGTTGGTACTCGTCATATGTCAAATGACTATCCACTGGACAATCTCATGAGCTAAAAACTATTTGACGATGCGTACTTGACGGGGTTATTTGACGGATACATCCCTAACCGCTCGCTGTCAATTCGTACAGTCACGGCCTCGCCCAGAAGGTCGTCGATGTTCTGTACCTTTGCCTGAATCTGCTGCGTAGTGCTGTTTGCAACAGAATCGTGCAGGTCTTCTAATGCAGTTGGCAGGTCTTTCCCAAGCCGCTCGTTCCTCTCAGATGTCTCTTCTATAATGTCCTCGCCCAGATGCTCGTGGGCGCGAGCCGCGTGTTCTTCGGCGAGCGTGACGTTCGAAGCAAGGTTGCTCTGCACCAAGTCAAGCTCGACATTTATTGACTCGACAAGCGCGAGAAATGAAGCGCTTCCGTCGCCAGAAAAAATATGTGCAAATGCGCAGTGGCCTTGAAAAGTGGAAATGGTATTCATGCAAATTATCCCTACCACTGGCAGCGGAGCATGGCTAGTCATCCAGTAAAACATATGGGATGCATAGTTGATTAGATTTGTGGTACAAGTGCCGAATAGCCTAGAGCTTTTTCTTGGAATGCAGATATATTGAAATGCCGGCAATCGCCACCGCGGCCGGCGTGACGTAGAAGAGCATCAGCTCGTCAAACGGAATGAACTGGTTGCCGACTGAAATGTCAAAGCTCGCTACAAGTGGGCTGGTCTGGTACTTTTCGTCGCCCGTTATCCTTGTCTGGAGAGTCACGACATAACTGCCGGTACTATCAAAGGTGTACGGGATCGTGATGTCGCTAAACTCGTAAAGCCTGTACGGGATCTGGTCCACTATGCTGCCGGATTCCTTGTCATTTATTACCACTGCCGAGTGGATGTTGTAGATGTTGGTGCTGTTCTCAAGGACGCTAAAGTTAAGCAGTGTGGAATTGCTGCCTGCTATTGGGGTTGATGGGTACGGCGCAAACAAAACTTCATACTTGTCGATGTTCTGGGTGGCGCCGAAAAAGTGCCCGTATGCCAAGCCTGCCTGCGTAGCAGCGGCGACCAGCATGACAAAGAACAGCAGGCGGATCATCATTTGTTCTAATTCGCGTAATGCATATTTCAACCATCCGCGGTACATCTTGCGAATGAACCACAATTGTTAATACCCGCGCAGGGTTGCCATATCATGCCTGCAACGACTACGTTTGTTCACCCGGGTAAGGGAGGGACGCGCCTTCCGGACCTGTGCTATTTTAGCTCGACCTGTTTTTTCTTCCTTTTCATGAAAACTAGCGTTCCAGCTATCCCGACGGCAACCGCCGCTGCAGCAGGCACCGCGATGTATAGGTAGTCAAACGGGCCTGCCACGTTGACAAAGAACGTGAACGTCAGGGTCTCGCCGCTGTAGCTATAGTCGTTCAGGTCGACGTACAGCACGTACCTGCCGGCTTGTGCAAACGTGTATTCATGAGTGTGGTGCCCGTAAGGCACAGTTATCGGGTTTGTACTCTGCAGCTCCACTCCGTCCTTGACCAGCTTTATCGTTATAGGGACATCGACTAGGTCGTCGCCGTTGACCCCTGCTATCCTTATCAAGATGTTGGTAGGGCTGCCAACAAGAGGGCTTTTCGGCTCTGTGGTCATTTCGACGTCATAGTTGCCTATCCTCTGCCTGTAGGCGTTCTTGAGCGGGTCAGCAAACGCTTGTGCAGTTGAAGCTAGCAATGCTGCAGCAAGGAGGATAATTATCAGGACTGAAACCTTCAACTTTGGCTGTTGTCTAGCGATTCCGGTTTATAGTTCTTCTACCATCTCGGCGTAGTTGTCCACGACCCTGCCGGCAAAGCTTGCCCTGTACTTGGAGAGCACTTCGGCGACTTGGTCTTTTTCCGCAAGACTGTAGAGCTGGTATTCGCAGTACTTGACCGAAACTATGCCGGCCTCCTTCAGCCGCTTGAGGTGCGACGATACGGTGGAAGGGGCCTTTTTCGTGTGGTCGACAATTTCGCCAAACGTGCACAGTTCGTGATCCAGTATGAAAAGTACAATCTGCCTGACCGGATCGTGCCTGACAAATTTCAATATTGCAGACTCGCTGTCTGAAACGCTGACAGGGTAGTACCTTGTCGTCCTTGCCTGCCTGTCTACCTTGACCACGTTTGTTTTTTCAAGCGCCGCCAGGTGGTAAGTCAGGACGCCGTTGGCAAGGCCGCTCATCCTTAACAGTTCCCTGTAGCGTATTCCGGGGTTGCCTTCAATATTTCTGAGCAGCATCGCTCTTGTGTCCACTTCAACTGCCTGCCCCATCACTTGTTCACCTTCAGCACTCCCAAGCCGAACATGGCCAGCATTACGAGAAGTATTACATGGGGCAGCTCGATGCCGAGCGTAGAAATGTCAAACACGCTAACTATTCCAGTGGCGTCAAGCAGGTACAGGAATTCCACTGTACCCAATGCCATGAAACCAAGCGTCATGAACAGCAGCCTTGCTCCGGCGCTCCTCCTGTATGCAAGGACCGAAACTATACTGAGGAAAACTGCAATCGTCAGGCTGGCAATGTGAAGGATAATGTGGTAAATCATCGAAGGATGGGTGACGTGAGGCATGATTAGCGGCGCGACAACTCCAATGACAAGCGCGGTAATTAGCCCCAGCAGTATGGGCTTGCTTACGGACTCGTGTACAGGCTCGCCTCTGCTGCCCTTTTGCATCAGCTATTTTATGGTGTTGTACCACTATTAAGCCAATTGGTACAGCAACCGAACGAGAAGCATTAGCCCAACCGCATGGCGGCCCGCACGTTGCGCTTGAGGTCAACCGCGCTTTTGCTGTAGGCCAGCGCGCTTGCCACTATGCCTACCGCTATTGCCGGCCCCGCCAGGTCCGTGAATGAAAATCCGAGCTGGGGTATCCCGACTGCCGGTTGGTTTGGTTGGCCGCCGTCAGGGGGCGGAGCAGTCGACGGCTTGGTTGTTATCGTGATGCTGCCAAGCGCGGATCCTTGCTGCGCCGCAAACCAGATCTTGCCTTTGTCGTCTGCAGCTATCCACTGTATGAGCGAACCGGGGATTGGGATCTTGGCCTCGGCCCCTTCGCCCGTCCTCGGATCCAGCACACCCACCCTGTCTATCACGTGCTCTGCGAACCACAGGTTGCCGAAGCTATCTATGGCCATGCCAAAGGGCAGCCCGGCCTCGTTGACTGAAGGGTACTCGCGGAAATTGCCAAGCAGCGGGTTGAAGACCGTTACCGTGTGGCCGCTGTGCTCGCCGATGTAGATGTTGGAGCTTTTCGGGTCTGGGAAGACCGCCGCGGGCTCGTCAAGGGCTTGGAGCTGGCTCTTTGGCTTGTACTCGGTAATGTTGCCGGTAGCCGGGTTTATCCTGGCGATGCTGCCTGCGTCTGCCTCTGCAAACCAAATGTTACCTGACCTGTCAGCAGCAATCCCGGCCGGCCTTGCCAACAGCGTAGGTATGTCATGCGACGAGAACTGTTCGCTTGCGGGGTCGAACTTTATTACCTTGTCAACCCTGTTCGCTCCCACTCCCACTATGGGCATCCACAGGCTGCCGTTGCCGTCCATTGCAAGCCCAGACATGATTCCACTTTCTGGGAGCTTGAATTGCCTGGTGGTGTTGATGTTATCAGGGTTGTAAACGCCAAGCGTGCCATTGCCCGATCGGAACGAGAGGGGATCTATGTACCACAGGCCTCCATCGGGGCTAAGCACCGTCTGCGTAATGATGTCTATATCATTGAGCCTGTGGGCAGTGTAGTTGCCCGTTGCAATGTCAAGCTGCCATATCCTTCCACTTGCAAGCCGCGTGTCGCCGACCCATATCGAGTGCCTCTCCCCGTCAAAGATTGGGTAAAGCGGCACGCTGCTGTCAGGCGTCTTGTACTGGTCGATCTTGAACTCCAAGTTTGATACCAGCGGTCTGATGCTTGCGTCAAGGGCCGCCAGCATGTTGCTTCCCTGCGTGCTCACGCCCTCGATCTCGATGTGCCACATTCCCGGCAGGCTGAACGCCGCGTCGGCCGAAAACGCGTTGTCCGACTGCCTTGTAGTTTCAATTGCTATGGGGCCTATGCCCCTTTCGACCTGCGTCAGCTTTATCGTGGCAGACTCGATCCCTGTCGCGTTGCTGCCGTCCTGGTTAAAGAACGACAGGCGGAAGTTGTTCTGCCCGACGGCAAAGGGGCTTACTGCAAGCTGTATTTTGCCCTCGCCCGTATAGAGCGTGCGCACAAAGTCGGTCCTGGGCTTCTCTGCAAATGCAGACTGGCCGTCCTGCTGCGCGCGCTCGTACACCGGGAACTGGCCTCCAGGTAGCGCGCCGTTAGCCATCAGAGAAACCATGAGCAACAACGCTATTCCGACGCAGGCCTCTGCCTTTAGTGTCTTGCCGTAGTGCTTCAGACTGCCTGCTAGCATGCTTGCGCCGCCGGTCATAACTGCAACCGCCCTTTTCTGGACTACAAACTGCGAGTATGCTCCCATTGCCACCATAACGCCTGCAAGCCCCAGCTTTATCGCCAGTATCTGGCCGTAGACAGAAACGAGGGTCAGCGACAGATCGCTTTCAAGCGCAAACAGCAGGACCGGTCCTGTTATCACCGAGATGCCGAGCAGCGTCACCACTACTGTTGAAAAGCGGGGAATCAGGATGGCAAGCGCGGAAGACCTGATCCTTTCATCGCCTATTGCAAGGATCTTGGGCGCCGCCACAAAGCCAAGCAGTATCAGACCGCCTATCCATATAGAAGCGGCGGCGTTATGGAAAAAGTCAAGGACGATCGGTAAGATCTGGCTCGTTGCGGCCGCGTGAGCTATCAGGCTTGACGTAACAAGCACTGCAAGCCCGAGGATGAGTATTGCGTACATTTCGGCCCTAGCGGGGCTGGCATTGCTCTTGGCTACCTTGCGGTGGACCCCGACTGCGATGCCCATCAGGATTGACGCCTGGAGCATCCTTGTCACCCACACGTTGCCAAATTTTGTCGCAATGGCCTCAGGTATTCCGGCTTCGATCGAGATCGCCTGAACGACTATCATGGCCACGCCGGACGCAAGCACTATGCCGGTGCCGACGATGATTAGGCGCATCATGTTCCTGTCAATTGAAATGCGTGTCTGCCCGATTGCGCTGGAGAGCCACGGCACCCTTGCAAGCGGCTTCCAGAGCCAGAGTGTGGCAAACGCCGCGCCCACGACCATCACTTGCCCGACCATTCCGGGGAACCTTGACGCCGACTCTTCAGGCGATAGTATGTCCCTCTGCTGATCAGGATCACGTGCAATGGGCCCGGTGGTGCCGACTCCAAAGATGAATGTCTCTTCAACCACGTGCCCGTCGACTGCCGACAGCACCTTGGTAGTCACCGTGTATTCGCCTTCCGGGAGGCCCGGCTGCATCGTGACTCCTATCGAGGCGGTGTCACCCTGCATGTTGTGCGGATCTTTCATGTCGGCCCCACTCCCGTCCGGACCGAGCACCCTGATGCTGCTGTATGCAAGCTCTATCGGCTCGCTAAAGAACACGCTGACTTCACCCGGCGCCGAAGTAACGCTCTGGAACGCCCCTGGCGTAGAATCAACATAGACCGGGTGGGCAAACGACTGCTGGATGCCGGACACAAGCGTGAAGACAGTGACAACCGCGATCAGGCCGAAAAGCCAGCATCTGCCCAGCATGTGTAAAATACGCCCTGTACCATATTTGACTCTTGCTTGAATTATGGTACAAAGCCCGAATTACGCCTAAAGATTATAAACATTGTAATAGAAACTTTACATCGAATGAAGAGAATCGCCCTGCTCGCGGTAATCTTGGTAGTTTTGTCATTTTCAGCGTTTAACTTCAAACCCGCGCTAGGGCACGAAGAGCTATGCCGGAACGGCATCTGCATTGTCGGGGGGTGGGTTAACGAGCCTCCGCTTGTAGGTCAGCTCAACGGCATCGAGCTGGAAGTAACCAGAGAGTCAGACGGCCAGCCCATCACCAACGCGCTTGCCCTGCTTGACATCAGCGTCAAAAAGGGAGCCCTAACAAGATCCCTTGACTTCCAGCCGCAGGAAGAGCCGGGCATTTATGCCGCCTCGATGCTGCCGACCCAGACAGGCCAGTACGCGGTGGTAATGAAGGGGACGGTGGCCAGCCAGGCCGTAGACGGCCAGATCGAGATAGAGGACGTCGAAGACGCTGCGCGGTTTAACTTCCCGCCTGCAAGCACGAGCAATGGATTATCTGATGAAGTCGTAGAGCAGCTGCAGACCGTGATAACCGACCTGACCGCGCAGGTTACCGAGGCCAATATTGCGGCCAAAGAAGCGATGACGGCAGCGGCCAGCGCCACCGAATCGTCTGCAGAGCTAAAGATGGCAGCAGACCGGGCTTACCTTTTTGGGATGATCGGGGTGGGAGTTGGCGTGGCCGGCATTGCCATTGGAGTCGCTGCGCTATCCCGCAGGGAAAAAGCCTAGAACCTGAGCCGGCGCGCAAGCACTATTGCAGTAGTCATTAGAGCAGCTATTGCGCCAAGTGCCCCCGCCGGGAATTCCGGCGTCACCTGGATTGGAAAGGTCGCCTCTTCGTCAGTCGGGATTATCGGGGTGATGCCAGTGCCTGCAAGGTAGATCTGGATGGTATAGTCGCCCTGTTCCTGGAACGTGTATGGCACTGTAATGGTGCCCTCTACGTTGTGAATGAGCCTTTGTCCTGTTTGACTTGCTGCGCTGAACACTTCATTACCGTCCTTCAATATCCTAAAGTCGTAATCCTGGTGCTCGTGAAGGGTGTCCGTGCCGGGGTTGAGGAAGCTTACCTTGAAGCTAGCGCTGCTATTTTCGTTCCAAGTCGGCTCGACGCGTATGTCAAGTGTGCCCTTGCTCGTGGTGCGCGTCATTCCTGCTTCTTGCGCATAGGCGACAGTCGCAACGCTGAAAACTGATGCCAGCAAGAGCGCAATAAGGAATATGCTGCTTGCCATTGCAATCAATTGTCGTTCTGCCTAAATAAATTATTGCTATTGCGCCACGCGGCAAGCACTCCCGCGCCGAGCGCCGCTGCAACTGCTGCGAGTGCCCCCGCCGGGAATTCCGGCGTCACCCGTACCGGTAATTCAGCCCCTTCGCCCAAGCCCTCGATGTCGTCTATCCTTATCTCGTACGACCCCGGCTCGTCAAACGTAAACTCCTGCCGGGTCGCCGTCTGGTCGCGCCGAAGTATTTCGCGATCGCCTCCCCTGTGGATTGAAAAGTCGTACACGACATCTTCGATCTCCTCGCCGGTCTCCGGCTCGATAAAGCGTATGTCAAACGCGTTCGCGCTACCAATGTCATCCGGTGTCCATGTTATTTCAACCGTGAACGTGTCCTGATCGCTTGCGGCTTCAAGCGTGATCTGCTCCTGCGCGACCGCCTGGGTGCAGGTTAGAAGGCTTGCCAATAGTGCAAAAGCAAGAATGGTGTTGCGCAACCAATTTGATGAACTGCATACCGGATAATAATCTATTGAGTCATTATCAGGAGGCAGGAATCACTTTAAATTTGAGCTCTTGCCCAACTTGTTGTCCCTCTCCATCACTGACAGTCAGCTGGACTGTATATTCGCCTGCTGATTCAAAACTTCGCGTGGCATTCTGATCCGTCAGAACCACGCTGTCGCTAAATTTCCACTCAAAGTTGTATGGGTCTTTACCTCCTTTGGCATCCGCCTTAAAGAATCCTTCTTCGCCCACGGGTATCTGGGATTTGTAATGGGAGCCTATCCTAAGATTCTCTTGGTAGCTTTTGAGGAACAGCGGGTCCAGCCAGGGATTGTCGTCATCATAAACTACTTCTCCCTGCTGAATCTCGCGCTGCTGCATTAGGGCAAAGGTGATTACAACTCCGACTGCTATCCCAATACCTACAAAGACAAACGTCCACGTTGTACCCTTGGTTAACGTGACCAAGCTCTACGCTTGGCTGTTATGATCGAGCCTTATATGTGTAATTACTAAAAAGAAAAGAAGAAAAGGAAGGCGTTTAAGCTCTTCCAAAGAACCCTGTTCCGCTTCTTGCGAATCTGGCGTAGCCTATGATTCCTGCGATTGCCACCGCGAGTATTGCCGCAATTACCGGGAATTCAGGGACTACAAATCCGCCCATGATCTGTACAGAGGTTTCGCCTTCGGGTACCTCGAAGGAGATCGTAGTTGATGTGGCATTCTCTTCTACTATTTCGGACTCTATTGATTCTGTTCCAACCATTACTGAAGTGATGTTGCTAATCATGGTCGTTGGGAGAGTTAGTTCTACTGCTCCTGCGCCATCAAACTCGATTTCTACCGACTCGCCTGGGTTGATCGTGGCTGCTGTTGCCGTGGCATTTCCAGATCCCGTTATTTCATAGTCGGTGCCATCAGCTGTTGCAGTGACCGAAAATGGTTCTGGTTCGCCATTGCCATTGCCGTTACCATTGCCAGGTCCAGCTACCACCACTGTGCCTATCATGTTTGTGTGTAGACCGCAGTAGTACGGGAACTCGCCTGCTTCTTCAAATGTGTGGCTGAATGTCTGTTGTGCAGCCATCAGCGGGTTAAAGCCTGGAGAAGAGTCGAACTTGCCATCCGGCGTTCCGTTAGAGCCTGATGTGACCGTGTGTGGCTGCGAGTCTTTATTGGTCCATGTTACAGTGTCGCCAACGTTAATGTTTATTGGATTGGGCGCATAGCTATCGGTTGTCTTGGTTGACGAACCCGGTGTTATGTCCGCGGCTACTTCAGCTGCGTAGGCCGGCGTGAGTGTCGATATTGGTGCTAGCATGGCAGCAAGGACTGCTGCCAGCCCGACAGCGAGTGCAATTTTGGAGTTCATTGGCTATGAACAAGATTTTAAGCCATAAAATGGTTTTGGTTGACGGAATAGCAGCTCCATAGCAATGTAACGTAATAATTCTATGTACGGCAAGTTTTTAAGAATGTAATTTTTACAGCATTTCCATGCGGATCGTCTCGTTCCTCCCAAGCGCCACAGAAACGCTGTACCAGCTTGGCGCAGGCAGCCAACTGGTGGGGGTGACGCACGAGTGCAAGTTCCCTGCCCAAGCAAGGAAAAAGCCCCGGGTAATACGACCCTCATTTGACCCAGCCAGGATGACCGGCCGGCAGATCGACAGCAAGATAGTTGAGCTGATGCACTCCGGCAGTGACATTTACATCGTAGACGACAAGGTCCTGAAAAAGTCAAAACCAGATCTGATAGTCGCGCAGGGGCTCTGCGAAGTCTGCTCGCCATTTACCAAAGAGATCAGCAGGGCAGTAAGCATACTTGGGAGGCAGCCAGACGTCTTGGTGCTCGACCCGCACGACCTTGACGACATACTTGTCAGCATAATGGACGTCGCCGAAAAGGTAGGCAGGGTCAGAGAGGGCAGCAGGCTGGTCGCGTCGCTACAGAAGCGCATTGACGCGGTGCGGAGGATGAAAATAAGGAACAGGCCGCGGGTGCTGTGCATAGAGTGGCCAGACCCGCTATTTACCGCGGGCCATTGGGTGCCCCAGATGGTTGAATACGCCGGCGGCATAAATGGCATCAGCTCTGCCGGCGAGCCGTCGCGCAGGATGGACATCGACGAAGCAGTGCAATTTGATCCCGATGTCATTGTTCTGATGCCGTGTGGCTTTGAAATCTCGCGCACGCTAAAGGAACTGCCTGCCCTTGCGCGCAATGAAAAGTGGAAGTCGCTCCGGGCAGTCAAAAACCACAATGTTTACGCCGTCAATGCAAACGCGTACTTCAGCAAGCCGGGACCGCGGACCGTGACGGGGCTTGAGATTCTGGCAAGAATTCTGCACCCCGAGGCCTCGCGGCGCATAGGGGTTCCGAAGGGTTCGTACAAAAAATTACTGCGTTAAAGAGACTTCGATGTAGACGTCGTCGGGGATTTTCAGGCGCATCAGCTGCCGGATGGCCCTATCGTCAGCCCCAAAGTCTATCACGCGCCTGTGGATCCTCATCTCGTACTTGTCGTAGCTGTTTGTCCCCTGGCCGCATGGCGATTTTCTTGTCACTACCTTCAGCTTTTTAGTCGGCAGCGGGTGGGGTCCTCGAAGCTTTATTCCTGACTTTTCCCCCATTCCCTTTATCTCGGTGCAAACGCTTTCCAGCGTTGCAAGGTTCATGCTTGTGAGCTTTATTCTTGCTGCTTGGGGCATCTATTTCACTACTTCTTGTTGGGGTCGTACTTTTCTGTTATGTTCAGCACAACGCCTGCGCCAATTGTTGTACCCATGTCGCGCAGTGCAAACCTTCCGATTTCTGGAAAGTCCTTGAATGTCTCAATTGCGAGCGGTCTCAATGGCTTTATCCTGACTATAGCGGCGTCGCCTGTCTTCAGGAACTTTGGGTTCTCCTCCGTCGTCGCGCCTGTCCTGGGGTCAATCTTTGACACAAATGCAGAAATTGTTGCTGCTACCTGCGCGGTGTGGGCGTGCAGTACCGGCGTGTATCCTGGTGCCAAGGCTGTAGGATGGTGGATGATGATAAGGCGCGCTTCGAATTCTTTTGCGACTGCCGGTGGGTTGTCTGCCGGGCCGATCATGTCGCCGCGCTTGATCTGTTTCTTATCGACGCCTCTCAGGTTAAAGCCAATGTTGTCGCCCGCTTCGGCAGATTCCATCTGTGTGTGATGAGTTTCAATGCTCTTTATTTCTCCGAGAGCGCCAGAAGGCATGACGATTACCTTGTCGTTTGCCTTCATCTTGCCTGTCTCGATCCTGCCTACCGGCACGGTCCCTACGCCCGTGATTGAATAGACATCCTGTATTGGAATCCTTAACGGCTTGCCAGTTGGCTTCTCTGGCGGCTCGAGCGTATCCAACGCCTCCGCAAGGGTCGGGCCTTTGTACCATGCCATGTTTGTCGATTTCTTTACCAGGTTGTCGCCCTTCCATCCAGAGATCGGGATAAAATTAATCTTGGCAGTGTTGAAACCAACAAGTTTTAACACCTTATCTGCAGCATCCTTCGCTTCCTTGAAGCGTGCTTCGGAGTAGCCAGCGTCATCCATCTTGTTAAGCGCAACAACGAGCTGGTTGACGCCAAGTGTCTTCGCAAGGAATGCGTGCTCCCTTCCCTGTCCTCCCGCCTCAAGTGCTGCTTCCATTTCACCAGGCTTGACTGATATTACCAGAAGGGCAGCGTCGGCTTCCGACGCGCCGGTGATCATGTTCTTAATAAAGTCTCTATGACCCGGAGCGTCGATTAGGGTGTAGAAATACTTTGGCGTTTCAAACTTTTGAAATGCAAGATCTATGGTGATACCCCTGTCGCGCTCATCCTTGATGCTGTCCAGCACCCAAGCGTACTTGAACGTATCACCCTTTCCTGTTGCTTCTGATTCCTTAGCATATGCATCTATGGTTCTCTGGTCAATGGTACCGAGATCAACCAGCAAATGACCTACAGTAGTTGACTTACCATTATCGACATGACCCACAACTACCAGGTTCATGTGTGGCTTTTTGCTAGCGCTCATAGTGCAGGAACGCTCCATGGGCTTTATTTGTATTTCGCCCCGCGACTAGGGTGCAGATTGCGGCCTCTGAACGGTAAAGTATTGGTGTTTTGGTCCTAGTCAGTAAGTTATCGGAAAAGTTTTAAACCATAGGTCATGACTTTGTCTCCATATGCGGATCACACTTAGCGCGATCAAGGCCGATATTGGAGGAATAGGGGGCCACACATGCCCTAGCGAAAAACTTCTCGAGACCGTCAAGAACTTTGTTACAAGAAACGCAAAGGGCCTATTAATCGATTATTACATTGGATATACCGGCGATGACATCCACATCATAATGACTCACACCCGTGGTGTGGAAGACGAAAAGATCCACAAGCTGGTGTGGGACGCCTTTACCGAAGGAACCAAGACCGCAAAGGACCAGGGGCTCTATGGCGCCGGGCAGGACCTGCTCAAGGACTCATTCTCTGGCAACGTGAAAGGCATGGGGCCGGGCGTCGCCGAGATTGAGATGGAGGAACGCCCAAGCGAAGTATTCTGCGTATTTGCAGCAGACAAGACCGAGCCGGGCGCATTCAACTTCCCGCTCTGGCGCATGTTCGTCGATGCAAGGAGCAACACCGGCCTCATTATCAACGAGCGGCTGGCAGAGGGCGTCATATTCCGCATAATGGACGTAATGTCAGGTAAGGTCGCCGAGCTAAAAATGTGGCAAGACAAGGCCGAGCTTGAAGCGGCGCTGATGTACCCAGGCCGCTTTGTCGTCCACTCTGTCATGTCGTCTGACGGCAATGATCAGATAGTGTCGGCGTCGACTGACAGGCTGCACAACATCGCCGGCACGTATGTCGGCAAGGACGATCCAATCGCAATAGTCAGGA